>CABVEG010000074.1 GCA_902497185.1 uncultured Eubacteriales bacterium
TTGCTGTAAATGTTCCTGCGCCAACTGTTGGTTCTTGTAGTACAATAGCATCTCTTAAATATATATTCCTTCCGGGATTTAATGAATTTGGATTTTGAATACCATTTCTTTTAGCTAGTTCGTTCCACTTGCTGCCATCACCAAAGAATTTCTTAGCAATAGTCCATAATGTTTCATCAGAACTTTTAACAGTGTAAAACTCCGGTATATCTCCAACATCCTCCCTTTGTTTTTTCTCAGTTGCTATTATTTTACCAATATCAGAAACCTCCCCTGTTTCCTCAAGGGTTTTAATAACTCCAACCTCTCTGTATTCCTTTAGCTTAATATCAACCCAGTAATCTCCCTCTTCGCCTGCGTTTTCCTCAACAGTATAATCCTCAATAGTAACCTTTAAATTGCCGCCAAACAAATATTTAAGCTTAAATGAACCGTCAGCATTTATACCATCGTAAAGCTGCCTTATAATAACAAGAAATACAGGCTCCTTATCAGCCTTAATTTCCCTTAACCTGCTTAAATACCATATAGGCTCGTGAAAATTCATCTTAGCATAACTCATATAGTCTACTTCATTACCTTCACTGTCAACATATAGCTTGCTTCCCGTTACAAGGGTATCATCCTTAGGCAAGAGTAGCTTAAAGCTAAATTCTCTTAGTCCAATATCCTTAGGAATATTGACCTCACCTACAGAAACAAGCTCAATAGTCTTGTTTTTGTTGCCAACCTTTGTTTTAAACTGCTCGGGAGCTAAAGGAAATTCAATATCCTCCAAAATACCCTCTTTTTCTCTTTGCAGTATAAACCTGAACATTTAATCACCTTCTTTCACGCAAAAAAAGCACCCTTTCCGGAGTGCTTGACAATACAAAATATTTATGTTATTATTAAATCACAAGAAGGAGCAACCTCAGCGGTTGCTATCCCATTGCAGTTTACAATTATTTATAACCGTTCACCGGGCAGGGTGGGCGGTTATTTTCGTATTATGTAAAGAATTATAAGTAACAACGTTAAATATAATATTTCCCTATCCATAAAATCACCTCCCTTATAAAAGGTAGGTGAGATAACAACCGCCTTGTCATTCCCTCTTGCTTAAAAACATTATACAATATTTGTTGTATTTTGTAAAATGTTTTTATTAAAAAAGAGCAGCCTCAAAACTGCTCTTTTAACTAATTATTTAATGTAGTTTCTTCATATTCTGAATCTACAATTATATCCACTAATGTGTATCCTGCTTTTTTAGGAAGCTCATTTTGTGCTAACATTACTTCACCAAATTTATCTGTTAAATTATTAATCTCTATTTTTGCATTGTTTAAATAATATGCATTACCTGATAGAGCATAAGAATAACAACCTAACGTTATTATTCTTACCGAAGACAAATACTCGTAAACAGCAAGGGCATAATCATCGTCATAAGTTGGATTATCCAAATACTTTGACACTTCATCAAAATATTCTCCTATCAATTCATCGTTTTTATTTGTAATTTTATAGGCTTCTTCTTGACTTATATTATTATCTGTTATAGCCTTAATTGATTCACTACACAAGTCATTTGCACTACTAGTTATATCATACAATCTGTTATATGTATAAATAACTTCAGCTTTTAAATTATCAACAGTCTCTTCATGAGATACATCTTCTGATTTGCTTATATCCTCATACTGTTTTTCAGCAAAAGAATATTCTACATGACTTTCTCCGTCAAATAAAAATACATCAATAGTTGTATGACCAATACCCCACTCAGCAACTCTTAAATCACTGTCATTTTCTTCGTGCTTAGGTTTTCCGTATTTTTCAGTAAATTTGCTTTTCAAATCATTATATATTACGGCATCTCTTAAGTTGACGTTAATTTTATTTAACCTATTATCGGAATTAAAATAGTACCAAACATCACATGAATTATCCATAAAAAAGTCATAATATAATATGTTATTATCATCAACGGAAACAGGCTTGCCCAACTTTTTAATAACCCTTTCTTTCTGTGTTCCCCACTTCATATTATTAAACTCACAACTATAACCCTGTATACTATTTATTACGTATGATACAACAAATACGGATACGACCAATAGACAAATACCTAATATGTATAATAACACTTTAGACACAGATGCCAAATGATGATTTTCTTTATCCGGTTCTTTTTCAAATTCTTCATCTTCATAATTAATCAATTCATCAAGACTGATTTTATTTGACATAAAAAACCACTCCCTTTTTTATTTAATAATATCAAAAAGAAGCAGTATTTGTCAACACTAAATATGAACTACGTCAAACGAATTGTTTAAACTTTTCACAAGCCATCTGTAACCCTATTAATAATGTCGTCAATGTCAGCATTTTATTAACTTCTCCGAATATAACATTTGTATTTGGTTTAAAAATCCCTACAAATAACCTTAGCTCCTGATTTCAAACATAATAAAAAGACACAATGTCAGGCATTATTACCAAAACAAAATGTCTTTAATAAAAAATCACCCCTATAAAGATTAAAATAATATATAAAATCAGCTGAAATTTATTACTGAATATACAGCTTTTAATCCCTAATTACAAAGGCTTATGACCTGTTGTATACCACCTGTTTAACTAATGTAATCATCCAAAACCTCTATAGCCTTTTTAAAACCATAAATAAAGCCCTGTTTTTCAAAAGCCGCACCCAAGGCAAATATATCGACTTCCAACTCTTCACCAATATCCGCACATTTTTCATCGCAGTCAAAATATTCACTGACCTTTTGAAAGCACTTATTAGTTTCGTCAAAGTCAACATAATCATCATTTTGACAAAATTCATCATATATTACCCTGATCATACTCTCAATAATTTTTTCCATTTCAAAAAAACTCCTTTCAACCTTAAAAAAAATATAACTTTAAGTATGATTATTTTATCACCTAATTTTAATTATGTAAATATGTAAAGTTAAACGAAATTTTTAAGCAACAATGCCAAACATATCTTACATTTTTCCATACACGATTTGTATTGTTAGGAAAATATAAAACAACTCGTATATATTTTGGTGTCAAAATTTGATATATTTTGTCGATTATGCTCGAAAAAATCAAAAAAGAGCAATCTTTAAACTGCTCTTAAAGTTATTTAATTTATTTTATTCAGTTTTTATAGCATATACAACAATATAATTTTCAAGATCTTCACTAACAACTAATTCAATCTTAGTATTACCAATCTCCCAGTTAGCAACAAATGAATCATTTACGGCAACTTCTTCTTTCAACGGTTCACCATTGGATTGAACAAACAGACTTTTTATATCTTCATAGGTTCTTATTGTGTCACCACTTACAAGTATTGTTTTAAGTTTGTTATTTTCATCAAAAACATAGCTTACTTCACAATCCTCACCCATGAACTTTTCAGTATATTCCAATGTACTATTAGGATTATTGGAAGAAGGCTCGCCCTTCTCTGCAAGTATATCCTCTCTGTCAGTACCCCAATACATATCATTGTATATACAGCTGTTTTCAGGGCTTTTATTAACCGTATTTTTACCACACCCTATAAATACAATCATTAACATTAATGCTAATATACTAATTTTTTTCATTATAAACACCTCTTTCTAACCCCATAATACCAAAATTAGAAAGATATGCCAATCTAAGTGAATGATATAACATAAAAGAGCAGCGTGCGCTGCTCTTTATCATAAATTTTTATTTTAATGAATACTCAACTGTATAGCCTAGCTCCTCCATCAAATATAATTCAATAGTTGTATTTCCCTTAACCCACTTAATTGATTTAAAATCATATTCATCAGTTTCTTCTGACATAGGTTCACCATACATTTCAATAACTTTATCCTCTATGTAATCAGAACTTGTCATTGAAGAATCAACGCATACCTTAATTTTATTTAACTTCCATTCGTCATCAAAATAATAAAAAGTTCTGCAATCATCAATTACAAATGACTCGTTATATTGTATGGAATTATCAGGAAAATAATCTACAGGCTCACCCTTTTCAGCAATAATATCTTCTTTTTCATCGCCCCAATACATTCCATTGTATATGCAACTGTTTTCTCTGTCCTTATTGCCGCCTGAACCACATCCCATTAAACAAATTAAAGCTAAAACTAATAATAATATTTTTTTCACATTTACCACCTCTTTCTAACTAAATACTACCAAAATCAGAAAAAAGTGTCAATAGAAATATGAATTGATAAAAAACAACAGCATAAAAGAGCAACCTTTTGATTGCTCTTTTGTAATTCACTTAGTAATGTATATTATTTTCCAATAATCATACTATTCATTAGGAATATTATCCTTAGCTTTTTCTACCCCAGCATATCTATTCATAATATTTTCATATGACTGCCTTACCAGTTCAGCATAGCCCTCATCACCTGTCTGTGCATAAGAATAGCACTTTCCTATAGCTATTCTTACAAAAGATATATAATTACGAGCATCTCTATTGTAGTCTGAATACTCTGATTTGTATCCTGAATATATTAAATCAGTATCATACTCTGATATGTCATCAAGATACTTTTCTGCAAGACTATCATTTTTCTTTGTAATACTAAGCATTTCATCTTCATTTGCATTTTGGTCTTCTATAGCATTAACGGATTCAATATATATTTCATTAGATTTGCTTACCAAATCCCATATCTGCTCCTTCCATGCTTTATTGTATGCTTCCATAGCACCCGGCTCTAAAGGATCAAAAGTAGAAGCTTCTACATTTTTTTCTGTAGTTGTTTCCGTAGAAATTTCCTTAGTTTCGTCAATTTCTTTTGTAAACAATTCTTCACCATTATCTAATGAATAGTCTAAAAAATAAAGACCTACACTCTCCCAAAGTTCAAACTTAACGTTTGTATTACCAATACTCCACTTAGTGCATCGTCCAAAATCTCCGAGTTCATCACTTGATGGCTGTCCCAATTTTTCATTAAGTATACTTAACATATTTTCATAATCTCTTAATGTTGTCCCGCCTGTACTTATTTGCACTAATTTATCATTTTCATCAAAATAATAGTTTGTTCTACAGTCCTCATTCATAAATTCTTCTTCATAAAATATAACATTATATTTTTCATCAAGCTCCACCATAGTACCGGTTAATTCATTTGGCTCACCCTTTTCAGCAATAATGTCCTTTTTACTTGTACCCCAATACATGTCATTATATAAACAACTATTTTCAGGGGCTCTGTTAACTTCATCTTTACCACAGCCAATAAATACAACTATTAACATAAGTAACAATATCGTAAGTTTTTTCACATTTACCACCTCTTTCTGAATTTATAGTATCAGAATTGGCAGTAAATGTCAACACTAAATGTGAACAACATCAGAGGAATTATTTAAACTTTCCACTAAACCGTCAGTAATTCTCTGAACAATACCGTCTACATCAGCAGTTTCCTTAACCTCACCAAATGTAACATTAATAGCAGGCTGTACAAGCTTACTGGTAAATTGATTTATGGCTTCCTGTTCAGCAAGCTCACGCATATATCTTAAATCCTCACTTGCTATATCCACAGAACCATTAATTTTGTTTACCTCACCTACAGTACCAACATCTATTGACTCTCCTGAAGCATAACCCGAACTATCGCTTGGTACATAGCTTGAACTATAACTTGGAACATATCCCGAACCCAAATATGAGCTATAGTCAAAAGGTTGTATGTAATCATTTATATCGGTACTTATAGCATTAAGCTCATCAGCCGCCGCAGTTTTTTGCTTATAGTTTTCTATTTCGGCTGCATTTTTTGCCTTCCATTCATAGAACATGTCATTTTCTGTTGTCTTATATTCTTGTTTTATCGCATATAAATCTGGATAAAGTGCATTTGAGGCATCCTCCAACATTCTTGCTTTTACTTCATCCGTTGTAATACCTTCTCTTGTTGCTGCATTTAATACATTTTTTTCATGCTCTTTAAAATACTTATCATATGCAGCCTGTTTTTGAGTTTTGGCTTCTTCCAAGTCCGCCTGATAGCTTTCCCAATCCGTTACAAGAGTTTGAGCCGTTTTTCTGTCGACACCATTTCTTTCGGCTACCTCATTTACACGTTTTATGTTTGTATAGCTGTACTCACTATCTTCTCCTGCTAAATCCGCTGCATTTTTAGCGGCTTTCAGTGTACCTATAAGGCTTACAAGACTTGTAACAACACCAAGTATAGCACCTGCCATGCCCAAATAAGAGCTTATAGTTGCAGCATTACAAAAGCCCTCCTGTGCTTTTTTTACCTTATCAAAGGAATTTACTGCACTGTCCAATTTGCCTATTACATTTCCAACACCACCTGCAATATCATTAAATGTAACCTTCACAGCATCATACTTTTTAAATTCATTACTTCCCTGTGCCGCTGTAGCTGCCATATAACCTGCGGCACCACCTGCAGCATACATTGCAGCAGCAATATTAATAACACTGTTGCCGGCAAGCATTAATCCTCCAAGCGTTTCAGGAGAACTTCCGGCGGCACCGAGCATTACCATAAATTCACCAGCAGTACCTGACGCCCAGCTCATAGTAGCTGTCACACTCTGTAAACCTGCAGAAATACTTGCTAACCCATAATCAGCAATACCATAGCCATTTTCAAAAGCATAAAATAACTCCTGCACCTGACCTGTAACACCTGACACCTCATCAGAAATACCACCAAAAGCACCCTGCTCCATACCTGAGCCTAATATATCTGACATACCTTCATAAGAAAAATCAGAACCAAACATTTCAGAGTTAAAATTCTTTTCTGAGAAATTATCTGCCCACACATTGGAATAATCGGCAATAAGCATTGTATTTTTATATATTTCTTCAACAACAGGCGAAATAGCCTCCAAAACACTTATTTTAGTACCCTCACTATCCAAGCTATCACCTCCCTACTTCTTAGGCAATTTTTTCTGATACTCGTTTATGGCAGCATATAAAAAGGCTCTTTCCCTTTTAGAAAGAGCCATTATTTCACTAGGCATTTTGTGCCACCTGTGGAGGGCATAATAACAAAGATTTGCATCTGCATCGCCCTCCTTAATTAGTTTTTTGCTTCTTCAATAAGCTCATTAACACTGATATTGTAGCCGCATAAGGTCTGAATTTCTCTTGAAAGAATATCAATTTCACCGGGAAGGAGAACATCTCTTAAATATTCCTCAGGACTGTGACAGCCTCTTTCCTTAATACTCTCCATGTCCTTAAAATTAGGATACTTACAGCCTTCAATAACAATCTTTGTACTAAATTTAGTAGCATTAAAGCTATACTTGCCGTTAGGATAGCTTGTAGCCTGTTCTCTGTAGGCTTCAAGCTGATCAGATGTTAAAGCCTTAACAGTAAAATAAAAGTCCTTGCCATTCTCATCCTTAAACCTGTCACCAAGAACAATTTTCTTAGTAATACCCTTAACACTCTTACCCTTGTTTAAAAATTCCTGAAAATTCATAATATTATCTCCTTAAAATAAATTTCTATTAATACCGTTATTTTTATAAATTAGTATTTAGCTTCTCTTTGCAGTTACAACGGACGACCACTAGTCGCCCCTACATTTAGGTTAGTACAGCTTGTAGGGGCGTGCATTGCACGTCCGC
>CABVEG010000075.1 GCA_902497185.1 uncultured Eubacteriales bacterium
GCAAGAAATGCAAGCATTTCTTGCAAGCGTGTCGACTTTATCGACACGCAGACACCATTTATAGAATTTAACTATAAATGGTGTTTTAAAATCTCAATATTTATCAGTAGTTTCATCTAAAGCCTTAGCAACAACAGTAAGGCTGTCATTAATTTTTGTCTTTTCAACCTTTACCTTTTCATAAAATTCTATGATTTCAAATGTATACATTGGAAAAGCAGCAAAATACCATACAACTGTAATACACCTAATTATGATAAAAATATTATTGTGATGCACATATGCAGAAACAAGCATTAATATCATGGGTAAAGCAAGATATTTAATACATATTACAAGAACTTTAAAATAATTCGCTTTTACCGTTGAAATGCTGTCAAAAACAGCCAAAATAGGTCCTCTTGTTCTGTTGTCATAATAAATAAATTCAGTTAAAACAGTAAAAACAAGGGCAAACATAGTAAAAATATATACAACAATTACTATAACCCTTAGTTCATTTATCAAAAAAGCCATAATAATACAAGGAATTATAATTGCCGCAATAGCCATAAAGGCTGAAATCATATACTTAAAAAGTGCCAAAATAACAAGCCATACACCACTTGTAAAAGCAGATTTAAAAGCTGACCCGGGATTTTCCTCATTTTTGTAAATTTTAATACAATACCAATACCAACCGTTAATAATAATATTTAATATTATTGTGGAAATAATCATAATAACAGCATTTGATGACGGTAAAAATAAATTTGCCGTGTAGAGTAAAATAAGTATGGCAAACACACCATATATCCTTTTATAATTATCTCTTAATATATCACTCATATTATCTCCTAGTTAGCACATTTTCAAGTATTACCTCGCCCATATACAAATCTTCGGGCGTTGTAATTTTAATATTATTATAATCTCCCTTAACCATTTTAATCTTCGTACCCATTCTTTCAACAAGCATAGAATCATCAGTACCAACATATCCCTGTGCCATAGCTTCCTCATAAGCACCCATTATAACATCATGCTTAAAGCATTGCGGTGTTTGAGCCAACCAGAGAGTTGCTCTTTCAGGTGTATCAATAATATAACCCTTTTCATCACATACTTTAACGGTATCCTTAACAGGGACACCAAGAACACAGGCGCCATATTCCATAGCAATACTTTCAAGCTCAGCAATATACTTATCTGCAACAAAAGGTCTTACACCGTCATGGATAAGAACAACGTCACAATCTGCACTTACTGCCTGTAAGCCGTTATAAACGGAATTTTGTCTTTCAGCACCGCCCTCAACAACAGCCTTAACCTTATCAAAGCCATATTTAAGCACAATTTCCTTACGCACAAAATCTATTGCCTCTTTACTTGTAACAAGTATAATTTCATCAATATATTCACTTTTGTTAAAGGTTTCAACAGTATAGCTTAAAATAGTCCTTCCTTTAAGCTCAATATACTGCTTTGCTATGGCAGACTTCATTCTTTTACCTGTTCCTGCCGCTACAATTATAACACTGTTCTTCATAAATATTTCACCTCTTTTATTCATTTTACCATTGATATTTTTCTTTTGCAAGTTTATACTATAAATATAGACAAAAATTTTATAATAAGGGGGTTAGTATTATGAATTTTGTGGATTTAATTGTTAAGAAAAGAAATAAATCAGAGCTTACAACCGATGAAATTAATTTCTTTATTAAGGGTGTAACAGACAAATCAATACCTGACTATCAGATTTCGGCAATGCTTATGGCAATTTGCTTAAATGGATTAAATGAGAGGGAAACAGCTGATTTGACAATGGCAATGACATACTCAGGCAGCGTACTTGATTTAAGTTCGGTTAAGGGCTTTAAAATTGACAAACACAGCACCGGTGGCGTTGCTGACACAACAACTCTGGTACTTGCTCCCCTTACAGCTTCACTTGGTCTGCCAGTTATTAAAATGTCAGGCAGAGGATTGGGGCATACGGGAGGCACTCTTGACAAGCTGGAGTCAATCCCCGGATTTAACGTAAATGTTCCCATGGATAAGGCAGTTGAACAGGTCAATAAAAATCACATAGTAATTATGGGACAAACAAAGGAGCTTGCACCTGCCGACAAATATTTATACGCTTTAAGAGATGTAACGGCTACTGTTGAAAGTATGCCTCTTATTGCATCAAGTATAATGAGCAAAAAACTTGCAGGAGGTGCCGACGGCATAGTCTTAGACGTTAAATGCGGCAAGGGTGCATTTATGAAAAACCTTGAAGATGCAAGAAAACTTGCCAATGAAATGATTAAGCTGGGTAAAAGTCTTAATAAAAAGGTAACGGCACTTATTACAAATATGGATGAGCCTCTTGGTATGAACATAGGAAACAGCGTAGAAGTAATTGAAGCAATAGAAATACTTAAAGGTCAAAAGCAAGGAGCATTAAAAGAAGTAAGCCTTGCCTTAGGTGCAGAAATGCTTGTTATGGGCGGTATAGCTGAAAATACCGAAACTGCCTGTGAAATGCTTGAAGAAAACATAAGAAACCACAAGGGACTCTATAAATTTTCAGAGCTTATCAGTTTGCAGGGAGGTATACCTACAGTAATAAACAATTACTCACTTTTCCCTCAGAGAGTATGTAAATCCGCACTTATATCAGACAAAGACGGATATATCAACGAAATTGATGCTCTTTTAATAGGTCAGGCAGCATCTGAAACAGGCGCAGGCAGAAAAACAAAGGACTCACCTATTGACTATGGTGCAGGTATTATGCTAAAAAAGAGAGTAGGCGATAAGGTTGCAAAGGGTGAAATACTTGCAAGAATTTTTGCCGACAACAATGAAATGTGCGAAAATGCTAAAGCCATTATAAGTAATGCTATTAAAATTTCCTGTGATGAACCTGTAAAAAAACCACTTATTTATGAGGTTATAAAATAGGTAAATGATAATTTAACTTGGGCTGTTGCAAAACAGATAACTATTTGCAACAGCCCCTCACTTTTGTTTAGCACAGCTATTAATAGTTATTTTAGAGTAACTAATATGCCCTATGCCGTTCTTTTTTCAAGTTCACACACCAATATAGGCACAACACTAAGCCCCATTACAACAAGCCACTGGAAAACAGTTAAAGAAGCTGTACCGAATATCTTTCTCATAACATCAGGCTCAACAACAAGCCACTGCAAAAATATTCCCAGAAAAAGTGCTCCAACAAGATAAATATTATCAAATAAATTTATTTTTATAAGACTTTCTCTGCTTTTCATATTAAAGGCGTGAACAAGCTGTGAAATACTTAAAACACAAAAACACATTGTTCTCCCTATATCCTGACTGCCAAAAACTACCTTTCCCAAAGCAAAGGCAACAAGAGCAAGAGAACCTATCATAAAGCCCTCAAGTATAATTCCAAGCCACATATTTTTTTCTTCACGTCTGCCTGACATAATATTTTTATCAACAGTATCAACACCAAGAGCAACAGCAGGAAGGCTGTCCGTAACAAGATTTACCCACAAAAGCTGAACAGGCAAGAGAGGAACACTAAAGCCCATAACAACTGCAAGAAAAATAACAAGTATTTCACCTATATTTGATGAAAGCAGAAAATGTATAACCTTAAGTATATTCTCATATATGCCTCTGCCTTCTTTAATTGCTGATGCTATTGTATTGAAATTATCATCAGCAAGGACAATGTCACTTGCCTGTCTTGCTACCTCTGTCCCCTTTTCCCCCATGGCACAGCCTATATCCGCAAGCTTAATTGAGGGAGCATCATTTATACCGTCACCTGCAAAAGCAACAATTTCACCCTGTTTTTTAAGAGCATTTACTATTCTGTACTTATCCTCCGGAGTAACTCTTGCAAATACCGAACACTCTCTTACCTTTTTATCCAACTCGTCATTATCCATTCTGCTCATATCGCTGCCTGTCACAACATCAGAGCAAATTCCAATATCAGCTGCAACAGCCTTAGCCGTAATACCGTTGTCACCTGTTATCATAAGGGTTCTTATGCCGGCTCTGCTGCATATTTCAACAGAATTTTTAACCCCCTCTCTGGGTCTGTCCTGCAAAGCAATTAAGCCTACAAATGTAAATTCCCTTTCATCCTTTACTATAGTTGATGAAACCCTTTTTGCAACAGCCATTACTCTTAATCCCTTTGCTGCAAGGCTGTCAGCTTTTTTCAGTATTTCATTTCTGTTTGCCCTTCGACATATATTTATAACCTCTTCAACAGCACCCTTGCATATTGCAAGATAGTCATTTCCTGATTTATGTACGGTTGTCATTCTCCTTCTTTCAGATGAAAAGGGAATTTCATACACTCTTGGCATATTATTTTCAATATCATATTTTTTAATTCCTCTCTCTGCTGCACCTTTTACAATACCAACCTCTGTTGCTTCGCCTTTATCCTCGTCGGCATCACAGCAAAGACAGGCAAGGCTAAGTGCCTCCTCATTGTCAGCATATATCAGTGTCATTTTATTTTCAGTAATTGTACCTGTTTTATCACTGCATATAACAGTTGCATTGCCTAATGCCTCAACGGCAGATAGCTTTTTTACAATAGCATTTTGCTTAGCCATTTTCTGCACACCTATGGCAAGTACAATAGTTACAACGGCTGTAAGTCCCTCAGGAATAGCAGCAACAGCAAGACTTACTGCCGTCATAAACATTTTAAACACTGAAAAGCCTCTGAAAACACCTATTCCGAATATAATAACACAAATTAAAAGGGCGCCTATGCCAAGCTGCCTGCCTAATATATCAAGCTTCTTCTGCAAGGGAGTTTCATCATCACTTGTTTTAAGCATATTTGAAATTCTTCCCATTTCAGTGTTAATGCCAATATCCGTAACAACTGCCCTTGCCCTACCCTGAACAATGCTTGTACCCATATACAGCATATTTCTTCTTTCAGCAAGAGGAGTATCGGCATTAAGCTCACATTCCGCCTTGTCAACACCTGCCGCCTCACCTGTCAAAAGAGATTCATCAGCCTTTAAGGCAATTTCTTCAATAATTCTGCAATCAGCAGGCACAATATCACCTGCTTCCAGAAGTATAATATCACCTCTTACAATATTTTCCGTATTGATTTTAGATTCAATACCCTCCCTAATAACCCTTGCTTCTGGTACCGTCATTTTTTTTAGTGCGTCAAGGGCATTATCTGCTCTCCACTCCTGAATAGTTCCTATAATTGCATTAAAAGTAATGATAACACCAATTACAATACTGTCTACAAATTCTCTCCCTCCTGAATATATTTCAGCCAAAGCACTTATTACTGCGGCAGCAATAAGTATAAGTACCATAAAATCTTTAAACTGATTTAAAAACTTTATAATAATGGGAGTATGCTTTTCAGCAGAGAGTATATTTTTACCCTCGGTTTTAAGCCTCTGTTCAGCCGTTTTATTGTCAAGTCCGTCATTTATACCTGTCTTTAAAAACCTGATGACTTGTCTTATATTTTCGCAATAGTATTTCATATTCTTCCTCCTCAAAAGATTTTCTTACTAAACTATATGCGAACAAGCACAAAACTATAACCCATTCATATTTTAAAAAGAGGTGGAAATTATGATTGAAATACTGTCGCTTTCCGTTATACTTTCACTTGATGCCCTTACATTCGGATTCAGCTACGGAGTAAATAAAATCAAACTGCCCTTTAAATCCGCAGTTATAATTACAGCCACAGGTCTTGTAATAATAACAGGGGCAATGAATATGGGAGAACTTATGTACAAATATATACCAATGGCCAAATTTATAGGAGGCATAATATTAATAATAATGGGAATATTTCTTTCTGCTGATTTCAGAGATAAGGGAGGAGTAAAGTCAATGCTTCAAAAGCCTGAATCAACAGATATTAACCATAACGGCCGTATTGAATCAGGAGAGGCAATGGCTATAGGTACGGCACTGTCAATAGATTCTGCGGCAGTAGTTATGGGAACTGCATATCTTGGTATTGCTCTGCCCATTGGTATAATGCTTATGCAGATTTTATTTATGATATTAGGCTTAAAGGCAGGCAAAAAAATTAAGCCCTGTATTAAAAGCAAATATATTGCATTAATATCAGGACTTATTATTGTTGTTATGGGGTTTAGGCAGATAATATAAATTATTGTTTATTTCACTTTTGGTGAAATAAACAATAATTTAAGTGAGTAAATATAGCTGTGCTAAACAAACGTGAGAACCTTGCCATTTAGGCAAGAACCTCACGCAAATTCAAAAGCTTACCAATTTTGCTTGGTGCAAAAACGAGCCTTTATTAAAGAAAAAAGTAGGCTCACGTTTTTGCACAGCATCGCAGTCGTTGTCTGTTTATTATAAAATAATAAACAGACAAACTTTGTGCGACCGCAAAATGCTTTTGAATTCTTATCTTACGATTGGCAAGCCAATCGTAAGATAAACACTAATTTAATTAAAAATCGCCAGAATGCCTCCCCCTGACTCTACTTCATCATCAGTTCCAATTTCTTCATCAGTACTAACTTCAGTTTCATCTTCCCTGTCACCAAAAATATCAAATATACTTTTACCTTCCTCAGGCAAAGCCTCTGTTGAAATTTCGCTTTCTCTATCTTTTTCCTTTTCAACACCTTTTTTAATAGACATTACCTCATAAGCAATAACTGCACCACTTATAAGCATAACAGCAATTATAATATAAATAAGCATTTTAAGCCAGAAACTTCTCTGTTTATAAAAGTCATTTTTCTGCTTTTCATTAGTTGAGTATCTTTCCCATTTTCTCTTTGTTGACTTATCCTTAATTTCGTCATAAAAGCTTTCAACATCAGGAGTTCTGTTTTCTGCCTTAATGTTTAAAGCATTCATAACAGCATTACATACCCATGGTTTTAATGTAACACCTTTTACCTCTGATATTGGAATAAGCGTATCCTGTCTGCTTCTTGATGTTGCCGTAACAGGTATTTCACCTGTAATAAGCTCATAAAAAACAGCCGCCGTTGAATAAATATCAACAGCTATCGTAAGTTTTTCACCTGTCATATACTGTTCTGCAGGAGAATAGCCCTCATTAGTGTAAACAGGCATAATTCTTGACATATATCCGCAGAAACTAAAGTCTGTAAGAACAATGGAGCTGTTTTCATCAATAATTACAGTATCAGGAGTAATATTACCGTGAATAATGCCAATGTCATGTATAGGCTTAAGAGCTTTTAAAACTGCTACAATAACACGCCTTGCATACTCATCTGTAATTTCATAATCATCATCTATAATTTCCGCAAGAGAAGTACCTTTTACAATTCTTCTTACAACATAGTAGGTATTGTTTTCATCAAATCCATCAATAACATCGGTACATTCAATATTAATAAGGTCACTGCACTCATCGGCAAATGCCTTTAAACCTGCATAATACTTGTCCTCAGCATCTCCGCTTTTAGTAAGAACAGTTTTATCCCCTCGGTTTCTGCTTGCAAAATTATTAGGCAAAAATTCATTTATATAGACCTTTTTGTCCTCATCATTATCCCAGCCTATATATGTAACAAAAATACTGTTTACATCTACAGCATTTCCTACAATATACCTTTCATTAAGCAATGTGCCGGGATAAAG
>CABVEG010000076.1 GCA_902497185.1 uncultured Eubacteriales bacterium
CATCTGCACAATCGGCAAAATTTTCAATGAACACTCTACCGCCTACATAGTAATACATAGCAACACCTGTATAAACCTGATGTTTTCTGCCTGAAAGCTCTTTTAACATTCTTATTGCATCGTTTCTGTCCTTTGGCTTGCCTAAAATTTTATTATCCATAGCAACAATAGTGTCTGCTGCTACAATAACAGTATCCTTTTCAGGCATTTCCTTGTCAAATACAGCGTCAGCCTTCCTTAATGAAAGTTCCATAACTATTTCAGCAGGTGTAAGATCTTTATCATAGCTTTCATCTGTGTTGCATGTGGACACTCTAAATTCAAGTCCCACCTGTTTCATCAAATCAGAACGTCTAGGTGAGCCTGATGCCAATATAATATCCATTTACAAATTCCTCCTAAAAAAATTTCTTATAAATTATGCCTGAAATAAGCATACCAATAATACCGGCTATAGTAAAGCTTATGTGAAAGCCAAACTGTAAATATAAAAAGCCGAGATCAAGTACAAAAGGTTGTGTAAAGCCAATGGTTTTGCCATAATTAAGCCATAATAAGTATGGAACTTTTGCAGCTAGTGAGCCTAAAAAGCTTCCTATTATAAGTCCTGATATTAAAATCAGCAAAAATACAATTTGGGATTTGTTTTTCATTGGAATGTTCCTTTCTTGTTAGTTGCATTAATTTATATTTACACTATCCTATATTTTAATAGAAACTTCCATTCTTTTCAAGTCTTTTGTTGAAATATGATTCATTTTAATTTATAATAATAAATATGACTTTATTTATAGGAGAGTATTATGTTATTTAATTCCTTTGATTTTATACTGTTTTTTATAGCAGTAGTAATACTTCATTACACACTTCCACATAAATGCAGATGGGTAATGCTTTTGATAGCAAGCTGTATTTTTTATATGTGTTGGAGAGCAGAGCTTATCGTTCTTATACTTTTTTCAACCTTTATTAACTGGGGAATATCTTTGCTTATTGACAGACATAGAAAAAGTGGCAAACATCTTCTTATATTAAGCCTTATTATAAACTTTGGGCTGCTTTTTATATTTAAATATATGATGTTTATTAATCATACATTTATGGCGTTTTATGAGTATATGGGGTGGAATTATCCTATTAATGACTTTAATATAATTCTGCCGATGGGTATTTCGTTTTATACATTTCAGGCAGCAAGCTATACAATAGATATTTACAGAAATTCCTATAAGCCTGAAAGGAATTATTTTAAATTTACATTATTTGTTACATTTTTCCCACAGCTTGTAGCAGGTCCCATTGAAAGGGCGGACAGGCTTTTGAATCAGCTTTTTACAGTTAAAAAGGTTAATGTAAATAACTTTTCGGCAGGCATTAAACTTATGATAATGGGCTATTTTAAGAAAATTGTAATTGCAGACAGAGCTGCTGTTCTTGTAGATGCCGTATTTAACAACTGTCAACAGTATACGGGATTGTCTTATATTATAGCGGCATTGTTTTTTACATTTCAAATATACGGAGATTTCAGCGGTTATAGTGATATAGCAAGAGGTTGTGCAAGAATACTTGGAATTGAGCTTATGTATAACTTTGACAGACCATATTTTTCAAAAAGTATTAAGGAATTTTGGAGAAGATGGCATATTTCTCTTTCATCATGGCTTAGAGATTATGTTTATATTCCTTTAGGAGGAAGTAGATGCTCAAGATTAAGAAAATATTTTAATCTTATGGTTACGTTCCTTGTAAGTGGATTATGGCATGGCGCTAACTGGACTTATGTACTTTGGGGCGGCTTACACGGAGTATATCAGGTTATTGGCGATGTTAAAAATATGATTATACCAAAATGGGATAATTTTATTTTAAACGTTTTAAGAAGTATCATAACATTTATATTGGTTGTTTTTGCGTGGATAATATTCAGAGCAAATACAATAAGTGACAGTTTCTATATTATAAGCAATCTTTTTAATGATATAACAAAAATTGTGGATATTCAGTATATGTATGAAATTTTTAATAATTTAGGTTTACAGATGTATGAAATTATTATTGTTATTGGTGCTATAGCTGTCCTTGTGTTCAGCGAGGCTATAAGTTTTAAACTTGATATTCATAAACTTATGGACAAAGCTCCTTTCGTTATAAGGTTTGCCTATTATTATATTCTTGTAATTATTATATTTGGAATGGGGGTGTTCTCAGGTGGAGGACAATTTATATACTTCCAGTTTTAAGGATATAGCTTTGTTTATAATAAAGGCTGTAATTTTTATTTGTTTTGTCATACCTGTTATTTATTATATAGGAAATAAGTATTCGGCAGCGTCAACTGAAAATAAAATAAACGGCTATAACCAAAGCCGGTGGGAAGAATTTTATTCTCTGCCTAAGAATAGCATAGATATGGTGTTTTTAGGTTCCTCCCATTCTTATTGTACCT
Source organism: uncultured Eubacteriales bacterium (assembly GCA_902497185.1). Lineage (GTDB taxonomy): Bacteria > Bacillota > Clostridia > Lachnospirales > CAG-274 > Gallispira. The sequence continues at coordinate 2,450 of CABVEG010000076.1, forward strand.
TTGACCCGTTAATTGTTGATGAGGGACTTGGAACGAATAGCTATCAGCTTGGTATGCCTCTACAGCATCTTGATTCTACCTGTTATACTTTAAAGGAGGTTCTTAATTATCAAAGCCCAAAGGATGTTGTTCTTGAGGTTTATTGGGATATGCTTGATGATGATTTTGAGCTTACACAGGCTGGCTATCTTTTTCAGGTGCTTAAAAACAAGGATTTGGAAAAAGAGTATATTAAAAATGTTTTTCCTTTAAGTGAAAAGGTAAAATATAATATAAATATATTCAGGTATCAGGCAGATTATTTTGCCTACAGAAATTCAAGGCTTAAGGAAAGGCTTGAAAATAACTATGGTGTTTTTACTCCTGCAGCAGCAAAGCAGGATGGGGTTGAAAAATACCGCTCCAAGGGCTATACCTACTGTAATTACAATATGCTTCCCGATGAGTTCGATAAAACAAACCAGTTTAAGAATACTGACGGTAAGAAGTGGGAAGCAAGCTCTTCACAGCTTAAATATCTTAATGATATAATTAAAATTTGCAGTGAAAAAAACATAAGACTTACATTTGTAACCGCTCCGGTAGCAAATGTTTCTCTTGACTATATTAAGAACTATGATTTTATTCATAATTATATTCAGAAAATTGCTGATGACAATGACATAAAATATCTGGATTACAATATAGTAAATAAGGATAAAACGTTGTTTTCAACAGAAAACTTCAGAGATGATGCACATTTGAATCACAGTGGTGTTGAAATTGCAGATAACTATTTTATAAAATGGTATAAAGAGAATTACAATTAATTGCGGCAATATTGTCGCAATTTTTTTGTTGTCCTAAAGCCTGAATTATACAAAATTATACACTCCATACAATTATAATTAATTTAAGAAAAGTTCAGGTGGTGAGGTTATGACGGTTGATATTTATGCTGATGAAATGGTATTTATTAATTTTATTGTAAATACATTGGTTATTGAAATTACAAAAAAAATAGTGAAGGAAAGAGTAAATATTTTGAAACAAAGTATAATTGCATTTGTAGTTTCTTTGCTTTATACCTTGTTTGTAATTTCCGGTGTCAGAGGATATATTAATATATTTACAATGCTTTTGCTAAACACGTTTGAAATGGTTATTCTTTTTAAGCCTAAAAGTTTAATGGAGTGTATTAAGTATTCCTTAGCCTTTAAGGTGGGAGCTATGTGTGCAAACGGTTGTATATTCTTTTTGAGAGGATATTTAAAGGATGGATTTAATTATCTTGTGCTTATGCTTAGCTTTGTCATAACCTATTTATCTTACATAGTTCTTAATCTATTAAACAAAGATACGGAATATTACTCAATAGACATAATGTGCAGTGATAAAATAATAAATATTAATGCTCTTATGGATACGGGAAATTCTCTTGTTGAACCTATAAGCAGAAAACCCGTTATTGTGGCAGAATACAGTGCATTAAAGGAAATTTTGCCCTGTAAGCTGGTGGAAATATATGAAAACAAAAAAGAAAGTAATTTAATGGAAATAATATCTGCAATATCGGAGGACAGCTTCAGAAACAGCTTGAGAATTATTCCCTTTAAAAGTGTAGGGAAAGAAAAGGGAATGATGATTGGTTTTGTTGCAGACAGTGTAAAAATAGAAAATAATGTTATTAATAAGCCTGTTATAGGCATTTGCAGATTTAATTTAAGCAAAAGGGGCTTATACAATGCTTTAATTAGTCCTGAACACTTGGGAGGTATTTGAATGGATGGAAAGGGTTGTTTGGAAAGATTTTTCCGTAAGTTTGCGGAGTGTGGACGTATATTTTATATTGGCGGAAGTGATATTCTGCCTGAGCCGCTAAGTCCTGATGAGGAGGGCTTGATTTTAAAAAGACTTGTGGAGAATAATGATGAGGCTGCAAGGGATATACTTATTGAAAGAAATTTAAGATTAGTTGTGTACATAGCCAGAAAATTTGAAAATACAGGCATAAATGTTGAGGATTTAATATCTATTGGTACAATAGGTTTAATTAAGGCAATTAACACATTTAAACCTGAAAAAAATATCAAGCTTGCAACATATGCCTCAAGATGCATAGAAAATGAAATATTAATGCACCTTAGAAGGACTACAAAGACAAAAACAGAGGTTTCTATTGATGAGCCTCTAAATGTGGACTGGGAGGGCAATGAGCTGTTGCTTTCTGATATATTGGGCACTGATGTGGATATTATATACAGAGGTATAGAAGAAGAGGTTGATAAACAGCTTTTGAGAGCTGCTATACAAAAGTTAAGCGGCAGAGAAAAGGAAATAATTGAGCTTAGGTTTGGAATAGGTAAAAACGGAGAGGAAAAAACTCAAAAAGAGGTTGCTGATATTCTGGGAATAAGTCAGTCTTATATATCAAGACTTGAAAAGAAGATAATAGGAAGGCTTAGGAAGGAGATAATGAAACTGGTATAAATTTTGACCTGCTGAAAAGTAGGTCTTTTTTGGTTGAAATTTTGAATGTTATATAGTATACTAAATATATTAGAATGAACACAATCTATAAACTGTAAGCAGTTCGTTGGCAGATGAATATTTGAATAAAATGAAACTTTCAAAATATGATATAGCAGAATATATCAATGTTATTGACAAGTGTCGGGAATATGAAAAGGCTTTAAATCATTTTATTGTAAAATATTGAGAAACTAAAAAATTTAATAAACTACAGCAAGTGGAGGTTACTATGGTTAGAAAAGCTATGTTAGAAGATATAGATGGTGTTGAAAAGAATTATATAGATTTATTACTTTATGAAAAAGAGCATGGTGCTTTTACAGTATGGGAGATGGGTGTTTATCCGACAAGAGAAACTGCTGAAAAAGCTTTATCAACCGGCAGTTTATATGTAATTGAGCAAAAAGGTGAAATTTGTGCAAGTATGATTCTAAATCAGATTCAGCCTGAGGAATACAATAAAATTAAATGGAAATATGACGTAAAACAGAAAGAAGCTGCGGTTGTTCATTTATTGTGTGTTTCACCATTTAAAAAGTGGTGCGGATTTGGAACGGAAATGATTAAATTTGCTGTTCAGAAAGGAAAGGAGCTTAATTGTAAAGCTATCAGGTTAGATACAGGGTTACAAAATAAGCCTGCCATAGCTCTATATACAAAACTGGGTTTTGAGCTTGCAGGAACTGCAAATATGGCAATAGGAGGCGTAATTGAGCATAGTAACCATCTTTTTTTTTGAATTGAAAATATGATAATTGCTGTTTTGACATAAAAAAATAATCAGTGTTTCCTAATTTGGTATACTTTACATAAAAATGCTAAAAATAGTTTAAAAAGTGCTTGAAATGGTAAATAAAATATGTTAAAATAAGCACTATGATTAAACAGCTGTGATGAAGAAAAGTAATTTAGGCAAGACGGACAGGGATTTAATGCCATAGATTGAGAGCATTAATCTGACACTCCTTTATGAAAGAACACTTCGGAGCTTATTTGGTGAAAGGATAAACACCTATTAGCGGAATACGTTTGGTATGCGTTAAATACCTATTGAGGTGGGCAATTTATTTGTCAATTTAGGTGGTACCGCGGTTATTTCCGTCCTGAAGCGTTAGGCTTTGGGACGTTTTTTTATTTATCCTAGTCTTAAAGTGAAATTTATAACAGAAAGGTGAGGTAAAATGGTTAAAGCAACCGGCGAGAGGACTATTATGGATTTATCCATTGAAGAGCTTAAAGCTCTCAGTCCGGAAGAAAAAAAGAGTGTAACAACTCACGGCACAATCTACAATGTCAGAGATATGGGTGATTTTGCCTTTGTTATTATCAGAAAAATCGGCGGTCTTGTTCAGTGTCTTTATAATAAGAAAATAACTGAAGAGGACAGACATCTTTTTCAGGATGAAAATGCCATAAGAGTTACAGGCGAAGTAAGAGATGAAGAAAGAGCTGTAAACGGCTTTGAAATTGTCATTGATAAAATGGAAGTCTTATCAACTCCTAAGGAGGAGTTACCTTTAAGTATAAGCAAGAGAAAGTTAAATATTGCGCTTGAAAATGAAATTGAAATAAGACCTGTTACTCTTAGAAATGAGCAGAGAAGAAGTGTGTTTAAGCTCCAGGAGGGTATTGTAAGAGGTTTCAGAAGATACCTTGAGGATAATGGCTTTACTGAAATCTTTTCTCCAAAGATTATTGCAGCAGGCGCAGAGGGCGGTGCAAATATATTTAAACTTGACTACTTTGGCAAGAAGGCATATTTAGCACAGTCACCACAGACCTATAAGCAGACCTTAATACCTGTATATGAGAGAGTATTTGAAATTGCTCCCGTATTCAGAGCTGAAAAGCACGATACAGCAAGACATTTAAATGAATATGTTTCCGTTGACTTTGAAATGGGTTATATTAACAGCTTCTATGATGTAATCAATATGGAAACAGGTATGTTAAAGTACTGCTTTAACTATCTTGAGGAAAATTATGCTCTTGTATTAAAGAAGTTAGGCTGTGAGCTTCCTAAGTTTGATACCATTCCTTGTGTTAAATTTAGAGATGCTAAGGAAATGGTAGCTAAGAAGTATGGCAGAAAGATTAAGGACCCTTATGATTTAGAGCCTGAGGAAGAAAGACTTATTGGTGAGCTTTTCAAGGAGGACTATGGCAGTGATTTTGTATTTGTAACTCATTATCCTGTTAAGAAAAGACCGTTCTATGCTATGGACGACCCAGAGGATCCAAAATATACTTTGAGCTTTGACCTTTTATTCAGAGGTATGGAAATTACAACAGGCGGTCAGAGAATTCATGACTATGACGAGCAGGTTAAGAAAATGATTTTCAAGGGCTTATACCCTGAGGATTTTGAAAGCTATTTAATGCTTCATAAGTATGGTGTTCCACCTCACGGCGGTTTGGGTATGGGTCTTGAAAGACTTGTTATGAAGTTATTGGATGAAAAGAACATTAGAGCTACATCTATGTTCCCAAGAGATACAACCAGATTAAATCCATAAGGAGGTAGAGTATGTCAGTTCAGGATAAATTAATTGCTTGCCTTGTTGAAAACACAGGTATTGAATTAAATGAATCAATGCTTGAGGACGTTAAGGTAAGATTAAATATGATTTTAGACCTTATAGGCTACAGTGAAACAAGGG
>CABVEG010000077.1 GCA_902497185.1 uncultured Eubacteriales bacterium
CCACTTTACAGGGGATATTCATGCTATGACAACAGCAAATAATCTCTTATCATCTATGCTTGATAACCATATCCATCAGGGAAACTCTTTAGGTATTGACCCTAACAGTATTACTTGGAAAAGAGTTGTTGACTTAAACGACAGAGTGTTAAGACAGGTTATTGTTGGTGTTGGCGGAAAGATTAACGGTGTAACAAGAGAAGACGGATTTACTATTACTGTTGCATCTGAAATTATGGCTATTGTCTGTCTTGCTGAGGATATTGATGATTTAAAGGATAAGCTTTCAAAGATAGTTGTTGCTTATACTTATGATGGCAAGCCTGTTACTCCAAAGGACTTAAATGCCGTAGGTGCTATGGCTGCCCTTTTAAAGGATGCTATTAAGCCTAATCTTGTTCAAACTCTTGAACATACACCTGCTATTATTCATGGAGGTCCTTTTGCTAATATTGCTCACGGTTGTAATTCGGTTAAGGCAACTAAAATGGCTCTTGAGCTTAGTGATTATACAATTACCGAGGCAGGCTTCGGCTCTGATTTGGGAGCTGAAAAGTTCTTTGATATTAAGTGCAGAAAGGCTCAGTTAAAGCCTGACTGTGTTGTTCTTGTAGCAACGGTAAGAGCATTGAAATACAATGGCGGAGTTCCAAAGACTGACCTTAACACACCAAATACAGAGGCTGTTAAAAAGGGCTTCTGTAATTTACAAAAGCATATTGAAAATTTACATAAGTTTGGTGTGCCTGTTGTAGTTACTTTGAATAATTTTGTATCAGATACAGAAGAAGAGGTAAACTATATTAAGACACAGTGTGAGGCTATGGGTGCAGACTTTGCCATTGCCAAGGTATGGGAAAAAGGCGGAGAAGGTGGTATTGAGCTTGCCAATAAAGTGCTTGAGGTTCTTGAAACAAAGGAAAGTAATTTCCATGTTTTATATGACGAAAATGACACTATTGAAAACAAGATTAATATTATTGCTAAGGAAATTTACGGTGCTGAAGGTGTTGTAATTGACCCTAAGGCTAAGAAGGAAATTGCAAGACTTGAGGGCTTAGGCTATGACAAACTTCCTGTTTGTATTGCTAAAACTCAGTATTCATTAAGTGATAATCCTGCTCTTCTCGGCAGACCGGAAGGCTTTAAAATTAGTGTTAAGGAAGTAAGAGTAAGTGCAGGTGCAGGCTTTATTGTAGTATTGACAGGCAATGTTATGGTTATGCCCGGACTTCCTAAGGTGCCTGCTGCTGAAAATATAGATGTTGACAGTGAAGGTCATATTACAGGCTTATTTTAAAAATTTAATTAAAAGGGGTAAACTAATGAAATTAAAAAAATTAATTGTAATTGCTGTTTTAGGCTTAATAACTCTTTCCGGCTGCGGTAATAAGGGGGAAACATTACCTGAAAATATGGGTAATTCTGATGGTAATATTACTAACATAGGCAGTGTATGTGAAAAGGGTGACACTCTTTATTATCAGAATTATGAGGATAATTTTTCTATTTACAAGTCTGTTAATGGTAAAGATGGTGTTAAACTTAATGACAGCACAAGCTATTTTATAAATGTAGTTGGCGATTATGTATATTATGTTAACGAGAACAGCGATTTCCATATATATAAAATGAAAACTGACGGCAGTGAAAATACGGAAATAATAAGCCAAGCAGCTTATTATATGACTGTATACGGTGACAAAATATATTACGTCAACTATGATGACAATCAGGCTATTTATATGGCAAATATAGACGGAAGTGATAATAAAAAGATCGTGGATTCAACGTGCTATTATCCTATTATTGCCGAGGATACGCTTTTTTATGTTGATTACACCAATGATGGTAAGGTGACAAAAGCAAATCTTGACGGTACTTCTCAGGAGGTTCTTGATGATTTAAACAACATAACTGCTGCTTATCTTAATTATTATGAAGGTAAACTTTATTACGTAAATGCAGTAACAGGTGAAAATTCAGACAGTCAGGGCTATGAAAATTATATATTCTGCTATGATCTTGAAAACGGTTCAACCAGTACTGTTGTTGAAAAGCCTTGTGCAGATGTTAATGTTTATGACGGCAGAGTTTACTATTCAAGTCTTAATGATAACAAGGTATATAGCAGTGACCTTAAGGGTGAAGATACTGAGCTTGTTTATGACAATAATGGTATTTTCATAAATGTAACCAAGGATAATGTTTATTGTTATGTTAAGCTTGAAGGACAGGAAGCTTTTATTGAAAAGGTTAAAAGGTAAGTTCAATGGGGGACAGAGTAATTTCTGTCCCTCTGTCTATTGAAAGGAGATTAAAAAAATGGCAAATATTATTGATGGAAAGGCTATATCATTACAAATTAAGGATGAGGTTAAAATTAAGGCGGCAGCTCTTGCAGCAAAGGGTGTTGAGCCTTGTCTTGCCGTAATTTTAGTGGGTGAAAATCCTGCAAGTCAGGTATATGTAAGAAATAAGAAAAAGGCATGCGAATACTGTGGTATAAAGTCATTAAGTTATGAGTTAAGTGATGAAACTACAGAAGAGGAGCTTTTAGAGCTTATTGATGAGTTAAATGCCAATAAGGAATGTAACGGTATTTTAGTACAGCTTCCTCTTCCAAAGCATATTGACGAAAACAAGGTGCTTTTAAGAATACTGCCTGAAAAGGATGTTGACGGCTTTCACCCTTACAATGTAGGGCTTTTAAGCATTGGTAAGGCTACATTAAAGGCTTGTACACCTTCAGGCTGCATTGAGCTTATTAAGAGGAGCGGTGTTGATATTACGGGAAAGAACTGCGTTGTTGTAGGCAGAAGTAATATTGTAGGCAAACCTGTGGGTATGCTTTTGCTTAGTGAAAACGGTACTGTCACCACCTGTCATTCAAAGACTAAGGATATTAAGGCTGTTTGTAAGGAGGCAGATATTCTTGTTGCTGCTGTAGGTATTCCTAAGTTTATTAAAGGGGATATGATCAAGGAAGGTGCTTGTGTTATTGATGTAGGCATTAACAGAATGGAAAACGGTAAGCTTTGCGGTGATGTGGATTTTGATGAGGCTGAAAAGAAGGCTGGCTACATAACTCCTGTTCCGGGTGGTGTGGGTCCTATGACTATTGCTATGCTTATGAATAACTGTATTGTGGCTTGTAAGAAACAGAATAATTTGTAAATTATATGCAGTGTAACATAGAAATTTCTATAGGGGGGAGCTAAATTGATGCATCCCCCTTATAGGGGAGAGGACAGCCGTCAGGCTGACAAAGTGTTACAATGCTGAATTAACGTTTACATCATTTTCTTCTTTCTAAGCAGCAACACGCATAAAATACATATTACAAGAGTCAGAAAATTAACTATCCAAAATCCCACGGGAGAACCTGACCAAGGCATATTTATAAGGTTCATACCGAATATGCCTGAAACAACTGTTGGTATGGCGAGAACAATAGTAAATGATGTTAAAAGTTTCATGGCATTATTAAGGTCATAGTCCATAAGTGAAGAATACTTTGAAATAGTGTTATCAAGTATTTCATAATAAATCTGTGTCATTTCAATAGCCTGCTTATACTCAATAAGCACGTCTTCCAAAAGCTCCTCATCCTCGGGATACTGCTTTATAGAAGCGAGCTTAAGAAGTCTGTTTAAAACGATTTCATTGCTTTTAAGAGATGTTTTGAAGTATACCAAGCTCTTTTCAAGGTCATAAAGCTCTGTTAATGTTTCCTTTGTTGTTGTCATATTAGACTCTATATATGAGCGCATACTGTTTATTTTAATAAGGTATTCCATATAAAGTTTAGCTGAATTATAAAGTATTTTATATATAAGTTGTGTGCGCTTGAATGTGCATACATCTTTTTTATTATTAATAAGCTTTTTTATAACAGGAGTATCCTCCAAACAAACCGTAACAATATTTTCCTTTGAATAAATTACGGAAAGTGGTATAGTAGTATATATAGCTCTTTGATTTTTTAATATAACGGTGGGAATATCTACCAACAAAATGGTATAGTTATCCTCTGTTTCAAGACGTGACACCTCATCTGAATCCAGTGCAGAGCGAATGTCCTTAAGGTCTATTTTAAGCTCGTCGGCTACGGAAAGCACCTCTTGATTTGAGGGAGCGCTTAGGCTTATCCAGCTTCCTTTTGTTATCTTGTCAGTTTTGACGGTAATGTTTTCTTCTGTATTAAGTATGGTCAGCATTTTCTCACCTCTTTAAATTTTTTATACGACTTTATTATTTTAACTCAAATATTTTGTTATGTAAATGTTTTTTGCAATTTTACTTAAACTTTACATTTCTTTAACTGTAAGGTGCTTTAAAAATTTGTCAAAATATAGGATAGTTATTGTGTTAGTGTTTAGGAGGTTATTTATATGAAAAAATGTATTGCTGTTATTGAAATTGCCTCTAATGAGCTTAGGCTTAAAATTGGAGAAAAGGGAACTGAACGTGTTAAAGTGCTTGAATCCATATCAAATCCTCTTGCGTTAGGAAGAGATACGTTCCATAGCGGCAGAATTTCTTTTGAAAGTCTTGAAAAGGCTGCAGCCATTATTAACGGATATAAGAATGTTGCAAGGGAATACGGCGCAAAAAATGTTATTGCTGTTGCTACAACTGCCGTAAGAGAGAGTATTAATAAGGACTTTATACTTGATCAGCTTAAGGTTAAGACCAATCTTGACTTAAAGGTAATTGACGATACTCAGGAAAAAATTTATATTAACAAAATGGTTATTGCCCAGTTAAGTAAGGAAGAAATGAATTCTACCCTTATTGCCCACTTAGGCTCAGGAAACATAAGTATTTTTGTACTTAAAGAAAGCAAGGTTATTGCCGGTCTTAATATCAGAATAGGTGCTTTAAGAATATCAGAGCTTTTTGATGACTACAGAGAAAATATTGCTAACTATGTTCAGGTGATTAAGGAATATTTACATCCTTTTCAGGATGCCATCAGTAATTTTGTGACTGAAAAATTGCAGAATTTTGTCATAAGCGGCAACGAAATAGAAACTATTTCAAAAATGTGTAGGGCGAAAAACAAAAACGGTACTAATATTATTACCAGAGAAAGTTTTATGGAAACCTATAAGGCTATTAAAAATATGACACCTGAGGAAATTGCTGAAAAATATGATATTTCAGTTGAAAAGGCTGAAAATATACTGCCAGCAATAATTATATATTCAAGAATTGTTAAATTTACAAGTGACAAAAATATTATTTCGCCTATATTTACAGTTGGTGATGCCATACTTTATGAAGAGTTATTTCCTGAAAGCGCAAGGCTTATTTCAAAGACATATAATGAATTTACGGTTATTTCTGCCAAGAATATTGAATCTAAGTTTAGGGATGACGGGGAATATTCTGATGCAGTTTGTGACATTGCCCTTAAAATATTTGATAAAATGAAAAGGCATCACGGACTTGGTACAAGAGAACGACTTCTTTTGCAGACGGCAGCAATACTTGAGGATATAGGAAAGGCTGTGAATATAAGAGAGCATGACAGAATTTCCTACCATATGATTAAAGGACTTGACATTGTAGGCATTAATGAGGAGGAAAAACACTCCATAGCGGCTATTGCCTATTATCACAATGATGTTATGCCTTATGACGACAATGGCGTATATGACAATATGGACTATGATGAAAGGGTTAAGGTATGTAAGCTCAGTGCCATTTTAAAGCTTGCAAACTCAGTTTATTCAAGCCATAATAATAAATTTGAAGATGTTGACGTAAAGCTAAGGGGTAATCAGCTTATTGTTACTCTTTCCACATATAAAAATATAGACCTTGAAAAATGGTCGTTTAATAAGAATAAACAGCTTTTTGAAGATGTGTACGGCATTAAAGCAGTGCTTAACAAAAGGAGTGTAATGTAATGATAGATTTGAATAATAAGGATTATTATTATAACAGAGAATTAAGTTGGCTTGAATTTAATATAAGGGTTTTGGAGGAGGCAACGGAAAAAGTTCATCCTCTTTTGGAAAGATTTAATTTTCTTGCAATTACAGCCTCAAATATGGACGAATTTTTTATGGTAAGAGTTGCAGGTCTTATTACTCAGGACTTTTCAGGCTCTAAAAAAACCGATCCGTCAGGAATGACTGCGGGAGAACAGGTTTTAGCCATATCTGATAAGGTACATTGTATTGTACAAAGACAGTATAACTGCCTTAACAGAATTTTATTGCCTCTGCTTGAGGAAAACAATATTAAGTTTCTTAAATTCGGTGATTTAAGTAAGAATCAGAGAGATTATGTTAAGACGTATTTTAATACTACTCTTTATCCTATATTAACACCTATGGCTATTGACAATTCAAGACCATTCCCTCTCCTTGCAAATAAGAGCCTTAATCTTATTGTGGAGCTTAAGGGTGAGGAAGGTGAAGAAAAATTTGCTGTTGTTCAGATACCTTCAGTTGTATCAAGAATTGTAAAGCTGCCAAGTGAAAACGGAAAGACGGAACTTATATTCCTTGAAGAAGTTGTTACGGCTTATATAAATAAACTTTTTAACGGCAGCAAGGTTATTTCTGCCTATTGTTTCAGAATTACAAGGGATGCTGACCTTGAAATTGACGAAGAGGATTCTCATGATTTGCTTTCTGAAATTGAGGATTCCATTAAGCAGAGGAAATGGGGTGCTCCCGTAAGACTTGAGGTTGATAAGGATATTTGTCAAAATTCATTTAACTTTCTTAAAGAAAAGCTGGAAATAAAGGAACACGAGGTTTATATGATTCCCAATGTAATTGACCCTACAGTTTGGTTTTCACTTTCATCTATAGTACAGCGTCCTGAACTTTGCAATGAGCCTATGCCCCCTGTGCCTGTTCCCGAATTTGAGGATAGAAATATGTTTGAGGTTATTAAGGAAAAAGATGTGCTTATGCACCATCCTTACCAATCCTTTGAACCTGTTGTAAACTTTGTAAGAAATGCGGCTAAAGACCCTGATGTACTTGCAATTAAACAGACTCTTTACAGAGTTTCAAGTAATTCTCCCATTATTAAGGCTCTTATTGAGGCGGCTGAAAACGGTAAGCAGGTAACGGTTCTGGTTGAACTAAAGGCAAGATTTGATGAAGAAAACAATATTAATTGGGCAAAAAAACTTGAAAAGGCAGGTTGTCATGTTATTTACGGCCTTGTGGGATTAAAGACACATTGTAAGCTTTGCCTTGTTGTAAGGCGTGAAGAAGAAGGTATTGTAAGATATTGTCATTTAGGTACGGGTAATTATAATGACAAAACTGCAAAGCTTTATACTGATATGGGCCTTTTCACCTGTAAGGAAACCATAGGCTCTGATGTTTCGGCTATTTTTAACTGCCTTTCAGGCTATGCAAAATATCCTGCATGGAATAAAATTGCTGCTGCGCCTACTGACCTTAGAGAAATGTTTATTAAAAATATTGAGAATGAGGAAAAAAATGCCCTTAATGGTAAGCCTGCCAAGATTATAGCTAAAATGAATTCTTTAGTTGATACGGGTATTATTAAG
>CABVEG010000078.1 GCA_902497185.1 uncultured Eubacteriales bacterium
AATTATTATATATCTTTACATTATTCGCAGGGAGAATCTTATTTGTAATAATTATAAACTATTTAACAAGGGTGTTGTAGCTTCTGTTTTCAATGGTGGTGTTTAACTGCAAATAATTTGAAATAACCGCCTTAGCAACTGTAGGAGCAGGAGCAGTGGCGCTGTTGTTTCCGTAAGGAATAAGTACGGAAACTGAAATTTGAGGATCATCATAAGGAGTAAATGCCACAAATATAGTATGTTCGCTTCTTTTACTTGATTCCTGTGCTGTACCTGACTTTGCGGCAACCTCAACAGGGTAGTCCTTAAATGAGTTTCTAAGAGTACCCTTGTCACCCTTTGTTACAAGATACATACCCTTTGCTATAGCATTAATTGTACTTTCTTTAAGCTGTATATTTTCTTCCACAACTTCCTTAAAGGTTTCAACGGTATTGCCGTTTGAGTCTACAATTTTGCTCATAAAGTGATTTTTATATCTTGTACCTCCATTTGCAAGTGTAGCTATATATTTTGCTAAAATTGCAGATGTATAATTATTATATGCCTGACCGATTGCTGTTCTTATGGTGTCGCCGGCACTCCACTTTAAATCGCTTGTTGAAGGGTTTTCAAACCTTTGCTTTGTCACATACTCCTTGTACTCAGGAGAAGAAATATGAGTAGGATAGTCAGACATTGAATTATATAATTCATATATTTCCACACCTGTAGGGTTATCAAGACCAAATGCCCTCATATAATAATTGAGTTTATTTATGCTTTCTGAACCCATATTGTAAGCAACGGTATAGAAGTAGTAATTACAGGAAACCTCTAATGCCTCTGAAACATTTACAGAGCCATGAGAACCGCTTCCTGAGCCAACCCAACAGCGGGCATAAGGCTTTCCTGCGTCAGTAAAAGTACCTTTATCATATATTGTTGTATTAGGTGAAACTACGTCTTCCTCAAGTGCCGTAGCTGCGGTTATCATTTTAAATGTTGAACCGGGAGCTCTTGGCTCCTGATAGGGCCTGTTTATCATAGGCGTTGTAGGGTCATTTTGTAATCTTAAATAATACTCGTTATTAAAGCTGTTTACAAGCTCATTATTATCATAAGACGGGTATGTTACAGCAGCAAGGACAGCTCCTGAATGTACATCGTTTACAACTACAGAGCCTGTACATGGATCCATTGCTGTCATTTGAGGAGTAATCTCCTGAGATTTCATTTTAGCTATAAGTGCTGTAGAGGAACTTATTATACCTTTTTTTAGTTGAGTAATAATTCCATCATCATCAGTAATAAGTCCCTGTTCATACATTGCAATTAAAAGCTGAGAGCCTGAAATTCCGTTATTCTCATAACCCTTTAATAAAATATCTCTTGCAGTATCAACATCCTTTAAAGCATCTTTATTTTGTGAGAGTATATAATTTTTTATATGCCCCTGAGTTGTTCCCTCATCAGAATTAAGTATGTTTTTAATTCTGATGTTGTCGCTTTCAATCATTGATTTAAAAACGTCGCTTACACTGTAACTGTAATCTCCTCCGGAAAGTCTGCTTATTTGAGCATCGGTTAAAGCATCCTCTAAAGCATCGTATGCAGCTTTTTGAAGTTCAGCATCTACAGTGAGATAAACATTATTGCCGGGGGTAGGGTTTACACCTTCATTTTCAACTGTTGTTATTCTACGACCTGAACTGTCAACTTCTATATACTGACTGCCATCAGTACCTCTCAAATCTGTTTCGTATGATTTTTCAATACCATCTTTTCCAATTACATCGTTAATTGAATAATCCTTGTTTTCGCTTTTCTTAAGCTCTTCATCGGTTATACTGCCAATATAGCCTAAAATATGTGAGAAATATTTGCTGTAAGGATATTCTCTGTTACTCTGATTATCTATAAAGGCGCAGGGAAATGAAGAACCCTGTTCTCTTAATGTTGTAAGAGTTTTTTCTGATATGTTATAGGCAATAGGTACCGGAATATACTTTGAATACCTTTTTTCGTACAAAGCACATCTTAAGCCGAGTATTTTGCCTGTCATAGCATTGTCTGTTGTTTCGTCAATTTCAAATCTTTTCTTCAATTCCTCAAAGCATTGCTCTGCTGTAAGGTCTTCGTCAAGGTTCATATTTTCTTTCCATCTTTTTTCCTGATTAATACTGCCGTCAAATAGAAACTCGTGGGGAAGTGTTGATGTAATAGGCAGTGTTTCAACAATTTTTTCGCCGTTTTTTTCAAGTACGGTTATTAAATCATATAAAACCATATTAAGATTATCAACACCTATACTTGGGTCAAGACTTACAGCATATGCCGTATTGTTGACGGCTAAAGCTCTGCCGTATCTGTCATAAATAGTACCTCTGGGAGCTTCAACCTCAACCTCTCTCAAGGCAGTGCCGTTTACCTCTTGGCTAAAATATTCGCCCTTAGCTATCTGGAGGGAAAAAAGCTTTATTACCAGTATAAAAAAGAGAAGTAAAATTATTCCATGCATAATGTATAATCGGTAGTTATCCAATTTCATTATATTGCGTAATAATTCTTTCATATATACATTCCATTCTGTTAAAATCTATGTCTGTGTCCTATTTTACCTAAAGAAGTGTTTTGCAGTGTATACACAATAAAATACAGGATAAAACCGCATATAATGTTATATATAAGTTCAGGTAAAATATTAAGGACAATATAGATATTAAGGTTAGTATAACCTTTTAAGATAATATTTAATAAATAAAAGCCCAAATTGTAGGCAAGGGTTGCAATTAAAATAAGAAACATTGGCGCTACTATGTTTTCTTTATTAAAATGCTCTGTCAGGCAGCCTGCAATATAACCAATAATTCCATACAGGAAAAGGTTTGAACCTATTAGATGACCAAAATAGCAGTCCTGTAAAAGTCCCATTATTATACCCACAAGTAAGCCTGTAGAGTTTCCTTTTAGGAAAGCCATAGTAACAATAAATATAAGCATAAAGTTAGGCTTAATGCCTGCTATAGCTATGTAATTGCAGAGAGTAGTCTGAAAAATAAATATAACTGTTGAAATAATTAAGTAACTAATATATCCCATTTATTTTTCCTCACTCTCAGTTGTATTTTCTATAAACTCCTTTTCAAAGGATGTATCCAGTACCAATACATATTTTAATTTGGAAAAGTCAACGGAAGGCTCAATAATGGCATATTGCATTGATGTTTGAGAGTCAACGGTAAGTTTGCTTACGTGACCTATGCTTATACCCTCCGGGAAAATTTCACTTAAATGAGATGTAACAATTTCATCTCCTACTAAAATATCGGAATTTTTATCGGAGTACTGCATTTTACATTTAGCATCACCCGAAAAATCCGCTACAACGTAACCAATATCATTAGTTCTAAGACTTTCGGCGCTTACTGCGTCAGAGTCATTAATTATAGAAACTACTTTTGAGTAGTTATATCCACATTCACTTATTTTTCCAACAAGACCGTCTTCATTCATTACTACCATATTTTTTTCAAGTCCATAATTGGTACCTTTATTGATAATAAAGGTATCAAACCAGTTACCGGGATCTTTTGCTATAACCTTTGCACCAATAGTTGAATATTGGCTGTAGTCCTGTTGGAGTTTAACAAGGGCTTCAAGCTGTATATTTTCGCTTTCCACAAGTTTAAGACGGTTAAGCTCCGCCCTGGCTTCAAGCAAATCTTCTTTTAGCTCCCTGTTTTCTGTATTTAGGTTTGTGATACCCTTAAAATATCCTGCAATATTGCCAAACCAGTCAAAAATACTTGAATTAAAGGACTGAAGAGGTGTTATTACACTTCCATAAGAGTTTTCTACAAACGTAGGTGCTTTTCGGTTGTATGAAAAGCCTGCACAGCCTAAAGAGGCTATGGCTAATGAAGCTATAACAATTTTAAAATTTCTGTTCACATTATCATACCTTTTTCAGTATATTCAATTTTAATTTTATGACAATGTCTTTTTATCACTTGATACAAGTTTGTTTACAATATCAACATCGTCAATTATTTTGCCGGCACCATTAACAACACATTCCAAAGGATTTTCTGCAATATGAACAGGCATACCTGTTCTGTTTGAAATAAGTCTGTCAAGTCCTGTCAGAAGAGCACCGCCTCCCGTAAGATAAATACCTATTTCCATAATATCGGCAGCAAGCTCAGGAGGAGTATCCTCAAGAGTTCTTTTAATTGCGTCAATAATTATGTCAATGGAATCAGACAAAGCACTTTGCACCTGACGTGAGTCAATAGTAAGCGGCTTAGGCAGACCTGTTACTAAATCTCTGCCCTTTACAGTTATTTCTTTATTTTCTGAATTTATGTCAAAATAAGCACAGCCTACATTTTTCTTAATGCTTTCGGCTGTAATCTCTCCAATTTCGATTTTATATTCATTGCGGACATAGTTAATAATATTGCTGTCAAACTGATCACCTGCTATTCTTACAGAGCGGCTTGATACAATGCCACCAAGAGAAATAACAGCAACCTCGCTTGTACCTCCACCAATATCAACAACCATATTACCTGCAGGTTCTTCTACTTTAAGATTAGCTCCCAAAGCCGCTGCCATAGGCTCTTCCACAATATAAATATGCCTTTCTTTGGCTCCTGCACCTGTTGCCGCCTCAATAACAGCTCTTTTTTCAACCGGTGTAATGCCTGAAGGAACGCATACAACTATTCTTGGTTTTGAAGAAAGTGGATTTTTGGGATATGCCTTTTCAATAAAATATTTGAGCATAGCCTCAGTTACAGCATAATCTGCAATAGCACCGTCTTTCATAGGTCTGATGGCAATAATGTTGCCCGGTGTTCTGCCAATCATTTCCTTAGCATCATTGCCGACAGCCAACACTTCTCTGGTAATAGTGTCGATTGCCACAACTGATGGTTCATTTATAACAACACCTTTGTTTCTTACATAAACAAGGGTATTGGCTGTACCTAAATCTATACCAATGTCTTTATTAAACATAATAACCTCCAAAAATTTACAAAAATAACCATAATATTATAATACACTATTTTTATTACGTTTTCAATTACATTTATATTAAAATTTGAAACAAAGTAATTGGGGTTGTTACAACAATGTTAAGAAAAAATATAGTGTAACTGCCATAGTAAAATTATTTACCATTTTACAAAAATTATTTACAAGTAATGCCTAAATATAGTATAATCATATTTTGAAATGAGGTGTTTGAAATGAAATCTCCCTTAATTACCATATCAGGACCTACTGCCTGCGGTAAAACTGCGGTGTCAGTTGAGCTTGCTAAAATTATAAATGGTGAAATTATATCAGCAGATTCTATGCAGGTATATAAATATATGGATATTGGTACGGCTAAGGTTACAGAGAAAGAAAAACAGGGTATAAAGCATTATTTAATAGATGCCCTTTATCCTGATGAGGAATTTTCAATAGCTGTTTTTCAAAAAATGGCTAAAAATGCATTGTCTGAAATTTATGCTAAAGAAAAAATGCCCATATTGGTTGGCGGTACAGGCTTTTATGTAAACGGTCTTATATATGACAATGACTTTACTCCGGGAAAAAAGGATGATAAAATGCGTCTTGAGCTTGAAAGGGAGGCATTTGAAAAGGGCAATGATTATGTTCACAATATTTTAAAGGGACTTGACCCTGAATATGCAGAAACCGTTCATCCAAATAATGTAAAGCGAGTAATAAGAGCTATTGAATTTTGCAGGGATACAGGCGAAAAGTTTTCAGAATATAATGCAAGGGAAAGGCTGAGGGAGCCTGCATATGATGTTAAAAGCTTTATACTGAATATGGACAGAGATTTGCTATATGAACGAATTGAAAAAAGAATAGATATAATGATTGAAAATGGTCTTGTAAATGAAGTAAAGGGCTTAATGGAAAAATATCCTTCAAATCTTGTGTCAATGAAAGGCTTAGACTATAAAGAAATTATAGGTTATCTTAATGGAGAATATTCTCTTGAAGAAGCTATTTATATATTAAAGAGAGATACAAGGCACTTTGCAAGGCGTCAGTTAACATGGTTTAAGCATCAGAGTAATGGTATATGGGTAAATATGAATGATTTTGATAGTTCCAAGGATGCGGCTGAGTTTATAGCTAAGGAAATAACTAAGGAGAATTGAATTTAATATGTTAAGAGATTATATTTTAAAAGAGTTTGGAATTGATGAAAGAGTGCTGGATTTTTGTCTTGATATTGAAAGAAGCGTAAAATGTAAATTTGAAGAAATTGACAATATTACAGAGCTTAATCAGTACAAGGTGTTAAGAGCAATGCAGAAAAACAATTTAAGTGATACAGCATTTAACGGCACAACTGGCTATGGTTACAATGATATTGGCAGAGATAAACTTGAAGATATTTATGCAGATGTGTTTAATGCAGAGGATGCCCTTGTAAGAGCGCAGATTATTTCAGGTACTCATGCTCTTACTGTTGCTCTTTCAGGTAATTTAAAGTATGGAGATGAAATGTTATGTGTTGCAGGCGCACCATATGATACATTAGAGGGAGTAATAGGTGCAAAAAGAGAACAAAAGGGCTCTCTTGTAGATAATGGAATTATTTATAAAGAGCTTCCTTTATTGTCTGACGGTACGGTTGATTTTGAAAATTTGCCTAAAATGATAACACCTAAAACAAGGCTTGTGGAAATACAGAGGTCAAAGGGCTACGAATACAGACCCAGCCTTACTATTGAAACTGTTAAGAAAATAATTGATATTGTCAAGTCTGTTAAGCCTGATACAATTTGTATGGTTGACAACTGCTACTGTGAATTTGTAAGTGAACTTGAACCAACAGATGTTGGTGCAGATATGATAGTAGGCTCACTTATTAAAAATCCGGGAGGTGGTCTTGCTCCGGTAGGGGGTTATATTGTTGGTACTAAGGAATGTGTTGAAAATGCAGCTTTTAGACTTACTGCTCCGGGAATGGGCAAGGAGGTAGGACCAAGTCTTGGTGTAACAACAAGCCTTATTCAGGGGCTATTTCTTGCTCCTACTGTTGTAAACGCAAGCTTGAAAGGTGCGGTATTTGCAGCAGGAATATTTGAAAAGTTGGGCTTTGAATGTATGCCAAAAGTAAATGAGGAAAGACCTGATATAGTAGAGGCTATACAGATGAAAACTCCTGAAAATGTTATTTCATTTTGTCAGGGAATTCAGGCAGGTGCGGCAGTTGACAGCTATGTAAAGCCTGAACCGTGGGATATGCCGGGATATGATTCACAGGTAATAATGGCAGCAGGCGCTTTTGTACAGGGGTCATCAATTGAGCTTAGTGCAGATGCACCAATGAAGGAGCCTTATACTGTATATATGCAGGGAGGCTTAACATGGTTTCATGCTAAAATTGGCATAATTATAGCTGTAGATCAGATGTATAAAAGAGGTTTGATTAAATTATAATATAAATTTTTTTATTTTTGTAAAAAATATTTTGTTAGCATTGACTA
>CABVEG010000079.1 GCA_902497185.1 uncultured Eubacteriales bacterium
AAAGTGCTGACGAGCATTTCTTGCAAGCGTGTCGACTTTATCGACACGCAGAAAGTACAGGTTTCCCTGTACTTTCTGCTAAAATATATTTAATAATTATTGTTTAGAAAAGTTTATACAAATAATCGTAAACAAATATGTAGTAATTTGATCTGTAATTGTCGTAAGCTATTTTTCTAAGAAGCAATGACAGGTCTTTATAGCTTGATGCATTATAAAGATACTTGCTTATCATATAGTCGTTGTAAGTTTCCTGGAAATACATAATGTAGGCTTCTCTTACATATTTGACATATTCAAGGTCTGCATCGTTTTTAGCAAATTTTTCAAGATTCTTAAATATTTGCTTTCTGTCTAAAGATGCCTCCACAAATGTCTTTACTATGTTGGAAGGTTTATTTTTAGAAGCCTGCATTTCCTTTTTCAGACCTTCAAATTCCTGCTTGGCAACGGTTTTAAGTGTAGGTGAAACATCATTGAAGTTAAATTTTTCTTCAAAGTTTTCAGCAAGGGTTATGCCCTTTGAGGTATAAATTTCCTTCCCTGTCATATCACATATATTAACACCTAATTTAAGCATTAAATCAGCATCTTTAGGTATATTTACCACTATACTGTCACATTTTGAGGCAGATATACCTGAGTAATAAGCACTGTTGTAAACAAAATGGTTACTGTCGGTTATTAAAATAGGTTTGTTTGATGCTTTGCTATACTTATAGAAAGCATACATACCGAATTTTTCTTCATTGCCAATGGTTAATTTGTAATCCTTACCCTTTGAAAGGTTACCTTTTATTGGTATGAATCCGTCACGGCATATATCTATATCGGCTTTGTCAATATCCTTTAGGCTTATGGCATAGCAGTTTTCAAGATATAGGAAATTATAATTTGTTGGCTTTTTGTATGTTTTCAGGTTTAAAAGATAGCTGTATTCAAAATAGGATGATTTAAGCAAATTGCCCTGATTGCTTGGTATATTATCATCTGTATAGCTGTAAAAAGAGCTTTTTTCAAAATAATGAGGATATACATAGTCTGCCTCATTTCCTATAATGAGCTTACTCCTTTTTTCAAATTTGGCACCTTTTCCCAAACCATTTGAATATATACCAAAATAGGCGGGCTTTGTTGGATCCTTTGATACAAGTATGTAGTAATCGCTGGGAATGTTATCACCAATGTAGTAAAGCTCGTTTTCATACTTTGTTATAGTGCTTGCTGTTTCGCCGTATGCTGATACTGTTGAAAGTGACAATACGGTAATAAGAATTGCTGTCATAATTCTTTTTAGCATTTTTATCATCTCCTCTTTTTATTGTGCTTTTATTATAGCACAATATATAACTGTAATCAATACTATTTATATAAAAATATAAATATTTTTATTCAAAAAAATAAATGCACCCTAGGGGAATCGAACCCCTATTTCTCAGTCCGGAGCCAAGCGTTTTATCCATTAGACTAAGGGTGCAGAATTGACCAAAATTATTAAATTTTGGTCATAAGATTATATAAAATTACTGTTTTTTGTATTTTTGAGGTTCCGTATCATAAAGATTGTTTCCCTCACTGTCTATTACAACAATACCCGGAAAATTTTCAACCTCAAGTCTGTGTATAGCCTCAGAGCCTAGATCCTCATAATCCACAACATCACATTTCTTGACACAGGTGCTTAAAAGTGCACCTGCACCTCCTACAGCACCAATATAAACAGCACCGTATTTCTTCATCGCATCAATAACGGCAGCATTTCTTGCACCTTTGCCAATCATACAAGTAAGACCAAGCTCTATTGTTTCAGGTGAATAGGCATCCATTCGGTAACTTGTAGTGGGACCTACAGAACCTATAGCTTCCCCGGGCTTTGCAGGAGCAGGACCGGCAAAATATATTGCCTGATCCGTTAAATCAACAGGCAGAGGAATACCCTTTTTATGGTTTTCAAGCATTCTTTTGTGGGCAGCATCTCTTGCAGTGTAAATTACACCTGTTATTGTGACCAAGTCCCCTGCTTTAAGCTGTCTTGCTTTTTCTCTTGTAATTGGTGTAGTTAAGTTGATATTCATATATATAACCTCTTTTACTCTAAATTAAAAAATATTGCTGTCTTTAACAAGAACAACCCAGTTGCCTTCCCTTATTATATTGACAGTATTTTCAAGTATCATATGGTTTCTTTCCACAGCGTCGTCATATTCGCTGTTTGTAAGAAGGAAGAAGTATTTGTCCTGATTTGGTTGGTCCTCAAACCATATATTATCACTGTTAAGCCAGCCGCTTCTTGGCTGCTCCTCATCAATATTTACATCTCTTACCTTAACCTTACTGCTTGAGAGGAGAGTAAGTATATTTGCATTCCAGTAGGTGGCATAGCCATAGTTAAGACCGTTTCTCTCAAGGAGCTCAATAGCCTTATGGTGGTCATTATCCCTGCCGTAGTCAGCAGGCATTGCCCATATCTGACCGACTGTAATCACACAGCTTAAAACCACAAGGGAAGAAACAATAACCGATGCTCTTCTAAGCTCTATTACTTTCCACAAACGTTTCCAAACAATAATGTTAACCATTAATGCAGAACATATAATAGGAGAAAGTCGCCAGTTTACACTTGAAAGACTGCCGAATATGTATCCGTATAAAATAAAGCCTGACATAAGCCAATGGAAAATAATAAATATTCTTTCATTTCTGTTTACCTTACCAAAAATAAATAAGGCATATACAGGTACAAAGAAAAGGACAAGACTGCCAGCCATTTTAACTGCTGCAAAAATATTTTTACCCTTTGTAATTGCACCGCCAAATTCATAGTCAGCACCTAAAAGAGAGGTCCATTGCTCAAGGAATTTCATTAAGTTGCCGCTCCATTCGCTGCTGTTTACAATATTTGAATAAGCGCTGCCGTAGCCTGCACCAATATCCTTTGCTGCAATGCTTAATATTATACCTCCCAAGGCAGTACCTATTATTATGATAATTGCTGTAAGAGCAGTGTCCCAATTTGATTTTGAAATAATTTTGTTCTTTAAGTCAAATAGGGATACAAGTAACAAAGCTCCTATAACGGGAATAGATGACAGTGTAAGTGTTGTAAGTCCGTCAAATGCAGAAAAAAATGACCAAAGGAAAACACATAGCACTAAAATAACTGTCTTTTTATTATTATTGAAAGAATAATTGTTTTCTTTAAAATGTTTAATAAATGCAAATGAAAGAGCAAGGAGTGCAAAAGCTAAAAATGCACCTAAGCTATAATGAATAATGTGCTCCCAGAAAAGCTCTCTTAGCTTACCGCTTGATGAAACTGTTATAAATTCAAGGGCAACAGCAGCAAGACTTAAATTTTTACTCCAGCCAAGACCTCTTGCCGTGTAATATATGCAAATTCCCAAAAGAAGCATAAACACAAGCATTGCAAAGCGATATGCAAACATTGTAAAGCCAAATATTGCCACAAAAGGATATACAAGAAATGTTGAACCAAAGGGCAGCAAATAAGGGTAGCAGAAAGTAGGACTAAATATCTTTCCGCTTTCAACTGTTGCTCCTGCCCATGTCATTGTATCTACACAATCAGAGTGAAGATACCCCTCAGAGGGACCAAGCATATAGTAAATAACCGTAATGACTGCTATTGCAATTGTTATAAATGAAAACAATGTTTTTTTATCCGGTTTATTCAATTTTTTTTGTTTCTTATTTTTGGTATTTTTGCTCATTGTTATTTTCCTCCGGAATTAAATAGTAACTTCGCCGTGCCTTGTTACATGACAGCTTATGTTTACTGCTAAAGGCAGACCGGCAATGTGGGTTGCATATGTTTCAATATTAAGCCCTAATATTGTAGTATTTCCTCCAAGTCCCTGAGGACCTATTCCAAGATTGTTTGCTCTTATAAAAAGCTCTTCTTCCATTTCTCTGATATGTTCCTTGTCTGATTTTGAACCAATAGGGCGGAGAAGAGCCTTTTTGGCAAGCTTTGTACACATTTCAAAATTGCCTCCGATACCTACTCCGACTACCATAGGAGGGCAGGGATTTGGACCTGCTTTTTCAATACAATCAATAATGGCATTTTTTACACCATCAATGCCATCAGAGGGTTTAAGCATATAAACCTTGCTCATATTTTCGCTGCCAAAACCCTTTGGAGCTACTTCAATATGTACCCTGTCGCCTTCAATTATGTCATAGTGAATAATGGCAGGAGTATTATCCTTTGTATTTACTCTTATAAGGGGGTCTGCTACAACGGATTTTCTTAAATAGCCCTCAGTATAGCCCTGACGAACACCTTCGTTAATGGCGTCAGTAAGAGAGCCTCCGGTAAAATGTACCTCCTGACCTATTTCTATAAAAATAACTGCCATACCTGTATCTTGACATATAGGCTTCATTTTACATTCTGCAAGTTCAGCATTTTCAATAAGCTGAGAAAGAATGTTTTTGCCAATTTCAGATGTTTCCTCTGCTCTTGCTTTTTCAATAGCGGAGTATACGTCAGAGTTAAGACAGCAGTTTGCCTTTATACATAGTTCTTTAATAGCGGCGGTAATTTTATTTACGTCTATTTCTCTCATTTTATTTTCTCCTGATTTAAAAAATTTAACATCCTTAGTATAACACAATTATTGGGCTCTTACAATAATTTACTTAAATAAATTGTAGAAGAAAATAGATAAAAAATTAACAAATTATTCAAAATTACCTTTACTTTTAGTGTAAAAACTGGTATAATTACTTTTGTAAAGAGGAAGAACTTATTTGGGGCGCAGGGGATTATATATTGCAATTTTTGTCTGTATTTTTTGTCTTGTGATTCTCAAATTACAAGGCATTTTTATATGTCATAAATTATGGCAAAGGTGTGAAAGTTGCTGTAAAAATCTGTTGGTATAGCTTTCTTATGGCTTACCGGTCAGTCTTTCATACCGGCAATATCCCCCAATAAATGTGCCGGTGTGAAGGATATGACTATATTTTAGCTGTAGGTTATAGGTAAAGTTTTATTTATAAAATGTAAAATTTGTTCACAAAAAACTGTCCCCCTTAATATTATATATTTAGGGGGTGTTTTGTTTTGTTTTTTCCTTTGTTTATGGGACACATAGGAGGCAATCTTCCTGCTGTTTTAAGCAAGGAGGAGGAGGAAAAATATGTGAGAGCATGGGAAACAGGAGATATGAATGCAAGAAATAAGCTGATTGAGCATAATTTAAGGCTTGTTGCCCATATTGCCAAAAAATATAATCAAATAGGTGATAGTGAGGAATTAATATCAATAGGCACTCTTGGACTTATTAAGGCGGTAGGGACTTATAAGGCGGATAAGGGAAGGTTGGCGACTTATGCATCTAAGTGTATTGAAAATGCTATGGTGACATAAGTGATGCAAGAGTATGTAATTTGAAACAGTAAAAATATAATTAATGACAGGCTATATTAAACCTGTCATTAATTGTTTTATATGGTATAATACTTTTGTTTTTTGCTCTTAGGTGCTTCAGGAATGGTAAGACCAATCAAACCACAGTCTATCATAGGATGTATATACTTGCTCATAAGATATGCTATGGTTATTCTGTCTTTAAAAAGTTCTGCAAGTTCCTTTCTGCTCCTTGGAGTTTTGCAGAATTCCAGGATTTCAGTTTCTTCATCAGAAATATTTGATTTTAAAACAGTGTTATTATACAAGGTCACCCTAAACACACCTCTATCATTTTCAAAGAGAGGCGCAGGAAGTCCTGCTTCATTCATTGCGTTAATAATAGTTGGGATACCACTATATCTGTTTTCTGTTTCCTTCATTACTTCAAGGGCATTTGCTATAAATGGATTTCTTGTATCAGCAGATACTTTACCAAGCTGATCAAGTGTCATTCTGCCATATAGTCCTCCGGGGTTTTCAATCTCAATTCTATTGTTGTACATAGTGATTGTTATAGGGGTAGAATCTGTATGAATACTGTAGTCCCTATGAATAATTGCGTTAAGAATAATTTCTCTGATTGCAATTATAGGATATTCTGTCTTGTCAGTTCGTTTACCTGTATTTTGGTTAATAATAGTTGTTTCCTTCATATTTCGGCGCACAAAGGTCATAGCTTCATTAAGCATTTGAGTTAATGTACCATCAATTCGTTTGTTGTCTATAAATCTTTCGCCAACATTTCCCGTCATACTTATTTCATTGCCCGGTACAGAAACGGCAGTAATACAAAGCTGAGGAAAATAGGCTTGAGGATATTCAGCAAATAGCATTACTCCAGCTAATGTAGGTTTGCTGTTGTCTGTAAAGCCCTGAAGTTTAGATATTTTTTCCTTGCTGAGGTTTGCTAAATTTGGTTTGGAAATTTTTAAATAAACTATATATTCATCAAAAGCAGGGGTGTAAATATCCTGAAGCTCTGCTCTTGGCGTTTCTCTCAATTCATCATGTATTTTTTGTTTAAAAGCCTCATAACTATAAACCTCATATTCACTCATTAGCCTGTCACCATCTGCTACACGAATATAAGAACCCTTTAATCTGCCTGCTCCTTTATAAAAGCAAGGCTTTAAGAAGTTATCAATTTCCTGTATCTCGGCACATACTACAGTCTTTCCGTTTATAATAGCAGTTGTACATAATGGTCTGATTGTTGGTTCCATTTGTAAACTCTGCTCCATTATTCTCTTCTGGAGGTCAGCTGCATCATATACACCACAAATACTGTAGTTGTCATTCTCATCAATGCCAAATATTATTTTACCGCCACCACTCTGATTAGAAAATGAAGAAAAGGTATCATAAACCTTGGGACAGCCTTTGTTGGCTGATTTTATTTCAATATAATTACTTTCACATTTTTGTTGTTGTATTGAATTTACTAAACTTATTAATTCGTTTTCAAGCATATTATCAGCCTCCTTATTAAATTATAAGAGTTTTATTAGAAAAAGTCAATTAAAAATTCTAATAAAATTCACATAAAATAGTTTTTGTATAATACAATGATGATAGTTGAGATATGAGGATGAGTGACACATTATTTGGATTTACATTTATGAATATAACAATTAAGAGTTGTTAAGAAAGCACTTTAATACATCTAATCATATAGAAATTTAATATGAATTTATTAATGTAACCTCTTGAATTTTGCTTGAAACAATAAGTCATAAAATTAAAGTTACTCTCGCATCAATTTTTTATGGAAATTTAAAATATTTATTAATGTTTCTTTTTCTTTAGTTGTACAATCACTAAAAAGTATAAGCATTTCTAATTGAAAATCTGTAGGTTTATCCTTTTGAATACCATATAATAATTCATCAAGGGTAACATTTAATTCATAAGCAATTTTTACAATAGATATAAAACTTGCTGTTTTTTTGCCATTTTCTATATGGCTTATGTATGAAACGGATAAATTTACTAATTCAGCAAGTTCGGATTGTGTAAGTTTATTTTGCAATCTTATCTCTCGTATTCTTTTACCTGATTGTTTAGGTA
>CABVEG010000080.1 GCA_902497185.1 uncultured Eubacteriales bacterium
CTGTTAAACTATAGAAAACAATCAACATTGCTAACCCACCGAAAACAAACTGTAATACAAGCCATTGATTAAAGCAAGCCATATAGAACAAATCAAGTAGCCAATAAAACATAATATACTTGCCTAAACGAACGTTGGCGGCTTTAACTTGTTCAGTAGAGTATGTGTTTTTACTTTCTGCCCACGCTTTTACAGTTACGCATCCAATTGGAATACTTAACGCAATTAGCACAAACGCAAACCAATACCAATTGTAGTCAGTATCATAGTAATTGATTACTAATATTCCACTTATGATAAAAAGCAATTGTAATATTCCACCCGAAGAAGAAATTTGAACAAACTTAGACTGCTCTTTCATTTTCTTATTCGGTATAAAGGAATAACCCAAAAAAACTACAAGACAAGGATACCATAACCATTGTCCAAGCGTTTTATCAATGGCGTTATGTAAAAACGGCAACACGATAAAGCCGCAAAAAGCAACTGCGACTAAAACGTGCCAAACCATATTAAAAATTTTCTTTAGTGTTTTCTTCAATGTTTCTCCTTATAAATCTTTAATAATGTTTAAGAATTTATCAAAAGACGTAGCATCAGGATTGCTTGCAATATCGTTTTCGCTAACCATATAATAGCGGAATTTACTTCCTGCCTGCGCTTGCCACATCTTACCGAGTTCGGCTTTTTCACGGCTATCGTCATTAGACGTTAAGTGTTCGCCTTTTGTTTCAATCATAACCACAAAACCGCTGTTAGTCATTACGATAAAGTCAGGATAATGATTGATAAAGCCATTTATGCAGAACTCGTGGCGTTCAATATTTCTATGCCACCACTTAATATTCGGCATAGACGAAACTTTTTCAATGACTTTACGTTCAAAGGTGTTCATTGCTTGTTCTTCAGTATATAAAGATTTTAACAAGAAGGAGAACGTTTCGCCCGGATTGATTTCACTCTTTAACTTAAACGACGGGATACAAACGATTTTACCCGTTTCAATTAAATGCTTAAACCTTTCACGGCGGTATTCGTCAAGCAGTTTATTGATTTTTTCTTTTATTCTAATGGCAAAACCGTGAACGTTCTTTTCGAGTGCGGCAAGCTCGTCACCGTTCATATTATCTACAACTCGGTCTATATAAGCAGTCAATTCGCTTCCCGCAACAAAATCCAATTTTTCAAGAATCTGTTTTATTTGATATTTACAGTTTCTCACACGACTTTCAGGCGCTTGATTTTTGAACATTTCCTTGAAATATTCGCTTTCCGCTTCCGCCATAAAACGATATTTCGGTTTTTCGTTTTTATTGACGTCCACTTCCGCAACGCCTTCGGTTGCAGAGTGAAAATCGATTTCAACGCTCTTATCTTTCAGAGTAAAACCGTCAGATAAAAATTCCTTGCTTACAAGTTCTTTATAATCACCATCCAAGAAAGCAAACAAACTATTCTCAGACTTATAATAGAACTGTGGAATTTCTAACGCCAACGCTTCATCTTTATATTCATCGTAGATTCTATATGTAGTCACTTTACTTCTTACCTCCAACGGCAAATCACTCAACGGTTCGGTTTGAAGAGCTTTTAATTCTTCATCGTAAGTATCACTCTTAACTTCTGCACTTGCTAACATATCGTCAATAGCAGTAGAAGGCGTTTCCGCTTTCTGTCTTTCTTCGATAATTGCTTTAAGCGCCGAACTATCAAACTGTAAAAATTCTTCTTCGTCTGTATTAGGCGGTGTAAGCGAAATTTCTTGTTGCACAGGCTTCGGAGTAGGTTCAACGACGGGTTTCTCTTCCGCTACACGATAATCTTTACTGCTAAATCCTGCATCATTAAGACCTTGAATTACCTTCGTAATCGTTGCGTGGAAATCATTTGAACTCGTAAGTACGTAAGAAAGATTTAAGAACTTACTCGTATTTTGTTTTGTGTAAGGCAAACGCAAAACACGACCTAAAATTTGCTCTACGTCAACGGTAGAAGTTTTGTTTGCAAGTGTTGCTAAAATATACGCAAACGGACAGTCCCAACCTTCTTTAAGAGCGTTAACCGTAATGATATACTTTATCTTGCAATCGGGCGACATTAAATCTTTATCTTTAATTTCGTTTATTTCCGCCGTCTTAATTGCAATTTCTTCCGCAGGAATGCCGTTTTCTACAAGTTTTTCTTTTAACTTGTCAAACGTTTCCTTGTTTTCGCCATTTCTTGGTTGCGCTTGGAATAAAACGATAGGTCTAATATAACGTCCGCCCGTATTCGTTTTAGCAAGTTCGTCTAAACGGTTGCGCAAATCAATCGCATCTGCAATGACTTCTTCTTGCGACGGGCGATTATAAACAATAACGGGAAGTTTAACCATATTTTCCGCTTTAAGTTGTGCCGCATCTACGTAAGAAATAATATTGCTGTTCTTTCTCGGCGTAGCCGTTAAATCAAGAATAAAACAAGGATTTAAGTTTTTAAGCATTTCTACGCTTAACTCACCAGTAGTATGATGACTTTCGTCAACAACCACAACGGGAGAAAGTTGGTTGAATACTTGAATAAGCGCAGTATCATCAACACCTTCAATAAGGGTTTCGGGCGTAGAAATAAACTTCGTGAACTGTTGCAAATTGCCGTTTTCTTGATAAACCTTTCGTCCTTCTTTGTTTTTAATACGGAAGCTATCAAAACTCATTACCACAATAGATAATTGTTCGTTCACTGTGGTAGGGTTAAATTGTTGTCCGTCTAAAACTTGTTGTTTGCTATAAACTTGAACTCTACCGTTAAAATCCGACTCGATTTTTTGTCTATACGGATGTGCGGGGTTAGATAAATTCTTCAACGTTTGCGTTAAAATTGCTTCAGAAGGGACAAGCCAAACAACGACTTTTGCCTTTTTGCTTGGTAAGTTGCCGAAAATGGTTTTTAACGAATTACATGCTAAAAAGGTTTTACCACCACCCGTAGGAACTTTGAAACAAACGTGCGGAGTATTTTCAATTATGTTTTTATAGGTGGGAATAGCATCAAAACCTACTCTAACACCTTTTTCTAACCAATAATCATTGTAGGCTTTAACAACGCTATTCGTAGAGTTTAACAACTCACAATAGCGGTTCAAATCACTAATAACTTGTTTTTGAAAGTTTTTTAATTCCATAATTTTACCTCTTAAAGCCTTGTAATATCACGTGGTATTTTCTTAAATACGATATTAAACTTTTCCATTACTTCTTGTGCGAGAACACATTTATCTGCGTAAACAATGTATTCCGTTGCTTTTGTGTTTATCGTTGATAAAAATTCGTGGTTAAGCGTAGTAATTTCGTCCTTTTTATAATAGAAGTAATATGCTGTATCGTTATTCTTACCTAACAGGTAAGGGTTATCGGTTGTTTCCGTCTCAAGTGGCTTTTTCGTTTCCATATAGTAAACGTATTTACGGATTTCTTCTTCAGGAACTTCTTCATTTAAGTTTTTATCATCCTTAAACAAAGGTTGTCCAAGTTCATAGTAAGTGAAATCGCCGGGAATACCCGCAACTGCTTTATTTCCTTCCCCATAACCATTTATAACGCGCTTAACTCTTTCAGCTGTAATGGTATCAGCATAATCCATCATTTCTACAAGGATAAATTTTCGGTTGCCATTGTCTTTCTTGTTTAGATTTAATACAGCGTGAGCTGTTGTTCCTGAACCACCAAAAGAATCTAAAACTAAGGCATTTTTATTGTCAATCAAAGAAATTAGAATTTCTATTAAACCTTTATTTTTAGGATTATTGAAAATAGTAGCCGTTGTTTCAAAAATATCTTTTAACTCTTGTCCCGCCGAAGTAGTTTTTACGTCTATTTTATAATCTATAACATTTCCATTAGAATCGTAAGTTTGATAATTTCTATTTGAAAGAATACTTTTTATTCTAATAGAACTACTAAAATTCTTCTCGTAGATTTTTCCATTTTTAAAATCCAACGCTTTATTTTCAAACAGTTCAACTATTTTGTCCGCAGTATAAGTGTTTTCTACGAATTTCTCGCCTGAATAGGAATAATATCTTGCGTATCCCTTAGACACTAAATCTTCATCAATCTCGCTCAAAGAAGTTTCCTTTTTTAATATCATATCTCCTTGTTCAGCGTTATAGTAAATAGTATAATGTTTTTTAGAGTTAAAATCTTCTACAATATTGTTGAATGAGTTTTCCCCAACTAAAACACGTTTACCGCTGTTATGAACCAAGTTCCCGTTTTCATCAACCGATAAATCCTTTTTGTCTTTAGGAATATTCTCCAAAAAATAGGTATCTTTTTTATTTTTAGCATATATCACACAATAATCATTGCTAATAGATATAAAATCTGAATTTTTTCTTCCTTTGGGGTTTATTTCAACGGAAAGATATCCTATGAAATTACTAGAACCAAAAATTTCATCGCAACACAGTTTAAGGCTCGCTAACTCATTGTCATCAATGCTAATAAAAATAATACCTTCGTTAGAAAGCAATTTGTGCAAGAGTTTTAATCTAGGATACATCATGCAAAGCCATTTATCGTGTCTTGATAAGTCTTCGCCTTCCGCGCCAACCACTTCGCCTAGCCATTTTTTAATTCTTGGGTCATCTACGTTGTCGCTATAAACCCATTGTCCTTCTTTTTTTCCCGTATTGTAAGGTGGGTCGATATAAATGCAATCTATCAACCCTTCATATTGTGGGAGAAGAGATTTAAGCGCAAGCAAATTATCCCCGTGAATTATCATATTGTCGGAGTTTTCCGCATTAAACGTATATTTTTTATCAAGAATCCTAAACGGCACTTCTTGATGATGATTTACAACCTTATCTTTTCCAATCCATTCTAACGTAGGCATTATTGTTCTCCCGTTTTCTTTTCTTCTTTAATTTCTTCAATGTGTTCCTCACTACTCGCGACTTTTGGATTCTTTGCATTCATAGCTGTTTGCGCAGCCGCCATAGTAGAAACTAATTTAATAACTTCTAATTGTCCACGTTTATAGGTGTTTTCTGCATTAATTTGGTCTATCAACCCATTAGGAACGTAGGGGTTTTGAATAAGTTCCCAATTTACGTTTTTATATTTTAACGCTTTTGCCATCGCTTCAAGCATCTTTGTTTTATTGTCTTCGATTTCCTTTTGTTTTACTTGAACATCCTCAGGCTTAATGTTTAACGACTTCAAATAAGCATTATATTTCTCTATAACTTCTTTATCGTCATAGAAAACGATAGGAACTGAGTTGAAAACGTTTACCGAGTATTGGTCCACGTAACCAAAAGAACGATAAGACATCAAGTGAGAAAAAACACGCATTTTATCCTTACGCTTTTCGCTTCTATCTTGTAAGTTTTGCGCTATAATAACAGCCAAAATCGGGATAATAACTAGCGCCGCCAAATTTATCCATTCCATTATATAAATCTCCTATTGTAATTTTACCACACTAAACATGACAACTGCCGTCATATTTATATAAGTTTTTTAATTTTCTCTAACACGCCATAAAGCGGCGGGGTGATGTTTTATGTTCGATATAATCGTTTCGTCATCAAACAACAATTCAGGCACATAAGTTTTATCTTTTAGTTTGGACAAAAACTCTTTCTCTCCGTCCGTTAAAACAAGTAAATCTTTCACGTAAGCTATAACTCTTTCCTTTGCTTTTTCAATGTCGAACTTATCGTCTTTAGATATAACGGGTTTTAACTGAGTTTTATACTTTCTATAATCTAATCTTTCAACGTTCTTATAGTCTAAGCTTTGAATATCGTAATCCCCACCGATAGCGTTATAAAATACAAGGCATTTTCTAAGAAGTTCCGTATCTTTTATAACGTTATTTTCTATCATAGCGTTTACGTCGTATAAATCTCTTGGCGTAGCACGTGAAAGAAGAGCGTTAATTTTACTTGCATATAGTTCGGTAGTGTTTAAGGCTAAAACTTCAAAATCTTCTATGATACCTTTCGTTAGAATTTTCTTCTTTTCAAGCGGTAAGACGTGGCATCTATCCAAGAAGTTAATTTCAACCTTTATATTGTCACGATTGCCTGCGTTGTTAATGTAATTAAATAAGAACGACGTTAAAGCGAAATGATCGCGAGAATCTGCAAGCGAATAACCTTCTTGCCACATATAATCGGTTAGGCGTTTTTTGAACTTTTCTTTAATTTCAGGCAAATCGTCCCTGCTAACGTTTACGGTAAAATCCAAATCGATATCAACCGAAAGACGTGGAAGTTCTACCGCGGTTAGATTGATTGCTGTGCCGCCTTTAAGCGCAAGTTTATCCTTAAAAACAACGTCGCTGTTTAAGAATTTTAATATTTCAGAAAGACGTAAAACCTTTTCCAAAGCATCTTTTATAAAGTTGGATTCTTGGGAAAGTCTTGTTAGATATTGTCTTGAAAACTCCATTAATATCCTCCGTTTAGGCGAGATTTCAGATTTTTAGGAGCCATAAGTTTCCACTTAGAATTAAACTCTATATCTTTATACTCGTCTTGTAAAAAATATTTTATCTGATTGGTTAGTTTACTTTTACACTCTTCAAAAAACGAATCGGTCAACATAAACTTATCTTTGAACTGTTCTAATACGTAGCCTACTTTTTGATATAAGAATACCGAATCGTATGC
Organism: uncultured Eubacteriales bacterium; assembly: GCA_902497185.1. Classification (GTDB taxonomy): domain Bacteria; phylum Bacillota; class Clostridia; order Lachnospirales; family CAG-274; genus Gallispira. Next base: position 6,665 of record CABVEG010000080.1, read on the forward strand.
TTTTAACGTTTCAAGTAGTTTTGTTTCGTCCAAAACACGTATTTGGTCAAGTACATTTAAGACTTCGTCAATGCCACCACCTGCGTCAATATCATCAAGGCAGTCAACAACTGTACGCTCAAGAGACGTTACGCGCACTGCGGCAGTTACTACATTCATAATTTGAACGTCGTGTTTTAGAGGTTTACGAACGTAGTCGATATCGTCAAAAGTAAAATCGTTGAAGCGCTTTTTACTACCCACTGTAACGGTATTAAAAACTTGATTAGCTACGCCAAAATACTCAAAGGCAGAATGATAGCACACGCAAGCATCTTCAGCTATTTTTGTAGCAAGTTCAAACTTTGTCGTAAGCGGATATCCCGACACGTCAACTTGAACGTATAATCCGTTGCGAACTTTAACAATTTTTTTAGAACGAACTTGCCCCGCTATCCAATTTTCGTATTGTTTATCATTTTTAAAATAGCCTATAACGTCCTTTTTTGTAAACGTATAAGGTATAAATTTTGCCATTTACATATCCTCAAAACCGATTTTAACCATTTTAACATAAAACACTACAAAAGTCAAGTGGTTTGCGTCGATTTGGTTAATAATTAAGTGTTTTGACTTAATTTACTTAAATTCCGCAGAAAAACCGACGTTTCCCACGCATTTTAGGTATAAAGACATATTTTTTAACCATTTTAACACAAAACTCCTGTATCAAACAGGTTTTTGTGTAGGTTTAGTTAATATTTTGCAGGATTATACCCTTTCGGGGTTATTTTTAAGTGTTAGGCGTGTATTATACCTGAACGGGTATATTTTAATATAAC
>CABVEG010000081.1 GCA_902497185.1 uncultured Eubacteriales bacterium
CCTTAAATTGGTGATTGTGCTATAATATATATAATAAATTTTATATATTAAGGAGGAATATATTATGGCTTTAGTTACAACTAAGGAAATGTTTAAGAAGGCTTTTGAGGGCAAGTATGCAATAGGTGCTTTTAACATCAACAATATGGAAATTGTACAGGGTGTTATGAGAGGTGCTGCAGCAAAAAATTCTGCTGTTATTATGCAGTGTTCAAAGTCTGCGTTGAAGTATGCGGGTCCTAAGTGTTTATTAGGTATGGTAGAGGCTCTTGTTGATGAAACAGGTGTTGATGTGGCTTTACATCTTGATCACGGTCCTGACCTTGAAACTGTTAAGCTTTGTGTTGAAAACGGCTTTACTTCTGTTATGTTTGACGGTTCTCACTTTGATTATGAGGAAAACGTTGCAAAGACTAAGGAAGTTGTTGACTATGCCCATGCTCACGGCGTAGTTGTTGAGGCTGAGCTTGGTAAATTAGCAGGTGTTGAGGATGAGGTTAATGTAGATGCTGCTAATGCTACATATACTGATCCTGATCAGGCTGTTGATTTTGTTACAAGAACAGGTGTAGATTCTTTGGCTATTGCCATTGGTACAAGCCACGGTGCTTATAAGTTCAAGGGTGAAGCTAAGCTTGACTTTGACAGACTTGCAACAATTACTGCTAAGCTTGAGGCAGCAGGCTTTAAGGATTATCCAATTGTATTACACGGAGCATCAAGTGTAGACCCTGCCGTTATTGAGCTTTGCAACAAGTATGGCGGAGAGATTAAGGGTGCAAGCGGTATTCCTGTTGAAATGCTTAGAAAGGCATCAAGTATGGCTGTTTGCAAAATTAATATGGATACTGACATAAGACTTGCTATGACTGCCGGCATAAGAAAGTCATTTGCAGAAAAGCCTGAGGCATTTGATCCAAGAGGCTATCTCGGTGTTGCAAGAGATATGGTTCAGGAATTAGTAGAATACAAGATTGAGAATGTATTGGGTTCAGTTGACTCTATGAAGTAAATATACCTTGTAATTTTACAAAAAAATGTCTTGCATATTTTAATATATTGTGTTATCATATCTTTTAATATAAGTTTATTTATGTATAAACTTTTTGGGTAACGTAGCCACAAAAGCGATTGTGAAAGTTTTTTCTTAGCAATCGTTTTTGTGTTATAAATATTTTTAAACAAAGGAGATTAATAAAATGGCATACTATTTTAAAGAACCATCACATACTTTTAGTGAGTACCTGTTAGTGCCGGGCTATTCTTCAGAAGAATGTATCCCTGCCAAGGCAAGTCTTGTTACACCTTTAGTAAAGTACAGAAAGGGAGAGGAAGAGTGTCCTCTTAAGATGAATATTCCTTTAGTATCTGCAATTATGCAGTCCGTATCTGATGACAATATGGCTATTGCACTTGCTAAGGAGGGTGGTGTGTCATTTATATATGGCTCACAAACTATTGAGCAGCAGGCTGAAATGGTAAGGAGAGTAAAGAGTTATAAGGCAGGCTTTGTTAAGAGTGATTCAAACATAAGACCTGACCAAACTCTTGCTGATATTATTGCTTTAAAGGAAGAAACAGGACATTCAACAGTTGCTGTTACTGAGGATGGCACTGCTACAGGTAAGCTCCTTGGTATTGTAACAAGCAGAGATTACAGAGTAAGCAGAATGGACCCTGCAACTAAGGTTAGTGAGTTTATGACTCCTATTGAAAATATGATTTATGCCAAGGAGGGTACTACTCTTAAAGAGGCAAACGATATTATATGGGATAAGAAGTTAAATGCTCTTCCTATTGTAGATGATCAGCAAAGACTTGTTGCTTATGTATTCAGAAAGGATTATGAAAGCCACAAGGAAAATACTATGGAGCTTTTGGATGCTCATAAGAGATATATTGTTGGTGCAGGTATTAACACAAGAGATTTTGCAGAGAGAGTTCCTGCTTTAGTTGAAGCCGGTGCTGATGTTCTTTGTATTGATTCATCAGAAGGCTTTACAGCTTGGCAGAAAAATACTATTGATTGGATCAGACAGCATTATGGTGATACAGTTAAGGTTGGTGCAGGTAATGTAGTTGACAGGGATGGTTTTAGATTCCTTGCAGAGGCAGGTGCCGACTTTATTAAAATTGGTATTGGCGGCGGTTCTATTTGTATAACAAGAGAAACTAAGGGTATAGGCAGAGGTCAGGCTACTTCTGTTATTGAGGTTGCTGCTGCAAGAGATGAATACTTTAAGGAAACAGGTATTTATATTCCTATTTGTTCTGATGGCGGCATTGTTCATGATTATCACATTACTTTAGCTCTTGCAATGGGATGTGATTTCTGTATGCTTGGCAGATACTTCTCAAGATTTGAAGAAAGCCCTACAAACAAGGTTATTGTAAACGGTAACTATATGAAGGAATACTGGGGCGAAGGCTCAGCAAGAGCAAGAAACTGGCAGAGATATGATATGGGTGGTGCAAGCAAGCTTTCATTTGAAGAAGGCGTTGACTCTTATGTGCCTTATGCAGGCTACTTACACGATAACCTTGCAATTACTCTTTCTAAGGTTCGTCACACTATGTGTAACTGCGGGGCTTTATCTATTCCTGAATTACAGGAAAAGGCAAGAATTACACTTGTATCTGCAACAAGTATTGTTGAGGGTGGAGCACATGACGTTGTGCTTAAGGATCAGAATGCAGTTCCTGTAAAGTAATATTTGTTTAAAAATATAAGTAAAGGGGCTGTTGCAAATTAGTGTAAAAAAACTAATTTGCGACAGCCCCCTTTTTATGTAAAGTTTTATTTGGTTTATTTAATATATATTGCCTGTTTACCAACTTCCTTAAAGCCAACGGCAGTGTAAATTGAGCTTGAGGAGGATTTATCATAGCAAACGGAACAGGATTGACTTATTTTAAGCAGAGAATTACATATATAGCTTAAAAGCTTTGTTGCATAGCCTTTATTTCTTGCCTTTGGCAATGTTGCAATAGAGCTTATTGTAGCCATTTTTCTGCTTGTAGAGTTACATATAACCAATGCAACTATTTTACCTCTGTCAATAGCCATATATGTATGACCGTAATTTATGAATAATCTGACCGCTTCATCATTCATAAAGCGTTTGAATTCTGAAATTTGATTGAAAAAGGCTATTATATCATCTACATCTCTGTCCATTGCTTGTTCAATTATAATATCAGCATAGCTTACGGGAATATAGTCTTTTTTTTCAAGCATACACATATGAGTGCCATATTTTGTTGTAAAATCCATATAGTTTTCAAAATCTTTAACAAGCTTTTCCTCGCCTTTAATTATTGAAAAGGATATATTATTATCTTTTAAATAGGTTAAAATTTCTTTAGTGGGAATTGAGTCTTTGTCTGAATAAATCATAAGATTATTTAAAAGTATTGCAAAAAGACATATTACATTTTTATTATAGGTGCATGAATATATGGTAAGAAAGCCCTTTTCGTAGCCATATTCTTTTATAACATCAACCCAGAACTGTGAAAACAAAGGTTTTCTGGTTAAATATTCATCTATCAATATTTTATCTTTACCACTAAGCGGTGTAATCAATGGGTCCACCTCCAATGTTTGACAAAAAAGTAACAATACATATTACAAGTATACTAAAATAAGTGAAAATTTGCAACATATTATTTTTAAATAGAAGCAAAATTTTTATTAATTATGTTAAGTGCCTTTTTTTATTTATTTTTTGAAGTTTATATATGCTTTTAATTCACAAAACTATTGAAAAAGGTGAAAATCCACTTAAAAATGAATTTTTTTAATGTTAAACTTGCAAATTTATAAAAATTATGTTGAAATTTTCGTCAAATGTTGTTATACTGTATTGTATATTTAACTGAAACTTTTAAGGAGGTAACATTAAATGGTAGAATTGTTTAAAACCGGTGCCTATTATGTAAACGGTCAGCTTATACCTGATGACGGCAGTGGAGAAGCTAAGCTTTCTCAGCTGGGTGTAAGCATAACTAAGGATGAGGCTGTAAAAAATACTATGGCTTACAGCATTCTTGAAGCACATAATACCAGCGGTAACATGGATAATTTAAAAATAAAGTTTGACTGTATGGCAAGTCACGATATTACTTATGTAGGAATTATTCAGACTGCAAGTGCGTCAGGTATGGAAAAGTTTCCTATTCCTTATGTACTTACTAATTGTCATAATTCTCTTTGTGCTGTAGGTGGTACAATTAATGAGGATGACCATATGTTTGGACTTTCTGCTGCTAAAAAGTATGGCGGTATTTATGTTCCTGCCCATCAGGCTGTTATTCACCAGTATATGAGAGAAATGATGTCAGGCTGTGGAAAAATGATTTTAGGTTCAGACTCTCATACTCGTTATGGTGCTTTGGGTACTATGGCTATCGGTGAGGGTGGCGGTGAGCTTGCAAAGCAGCTTTTATGCCAGACCTATGATGTTGCAAGACCTGATGTTATTGGTATTTACCTTACAGGTAAGCCTGAGCCTTATGTTGGTCCTCAGGATATTGCTCTTGCTATTATAGGTGCCGTATTTGAAAACGGCTATGTTAAAAATAAGGTTATGGAATTTATCGGTGATGGTATTGAGGGTCTTGGCGTTGAATACAGAAATGGTATTGATGTTATGACTACAGAAACCACCTGTCTTTCATCTGTATGGAAAACCGATGATAAGGTTAAGGAATACTATGCTGCCCATGGCAGAGTTGAGGATTACAAAAAGCTTGAGCCTAAGAACGGTGCATATTATAATGGTATTGTTTATGTGGATTTATCTAAAGTTAAACCTATGATTGCTATGCCTTTCCACCCAAGCAACACATATACAATTGATGATTTGAATGCCAACTTAATGGATATTCTTGATGAGGTTGAAAAGAAAGCTGTTAAGACTATTGACAATCCTAATATTAAGTTTGAACTTAAAAATAAGGTCAGAGATGGAAAGCTCTATGTAGATCAGGGTGTTATTGCAGGCTGTGCTGGCGGTACTTATGATAATATATGTGATGTAGCTGATATTCTTGAAGGTCAGACTATAGGTGCTGATGATTTTGCACTTAGTGTATATCCATCAAGTCAGCCTACATTTATGAGTCTTGTTGAAAATGGTGCTATATTCAAGCTTATGCAGGCAGGCGCAACTGTACGTTCTGCTTTCTGTGGACCTTGCTTTGGTGCAGGTGATGTTCCAAGCAACCAGGGATTGAGTATAAGACATTCAACCAGAAACTTCCCTAACAGAGAAGGTTCTAAGCCGGGTAACGGTCAGATTGCAGGTGTTGCTCTTATGGATGCACGTTCTATTGCAGCAACTGCCGTAAATAAGGGTTACTTAACTCCTGCAAATGAAATTGATGTTAATTTTACTAAGCCTAAGTATTTCTTTAACAAGTCTGTTTATGATAACAGAGTATACTTTGGTTATGGAAAGGCTGACACAAGTCTTGAGCTTAAGTATGGTCCTAATATTAAGCCTTGGCCTGAAATGAGTCCTTTGACTGACAATTTATTATTAAAGGTAGCAAGTCTTATTACTGATCCTGTTACCACAACTGATGAACTTATTCCTTCAGGTGAAACAAGCTCTTACCGTTCTAATCCTTTAGGACTTGCTGAATTTACACTTTCAAGAAAGGATCCTAACTATGTTCCTTCAGCAAAGGCAATTCAGGTAGTTGAAAAAGCAAGAGTAAATGGCGAATGTCCTGCTGAAGTTTCAGAGGAAATTGCAGAAATTACAGATACAATTAAGGCTAGGTTTGATATAAACAGAAATAACACAGGTGTGGGCAGCACAATATTTGCTGTAAAGCCAGGTGACGGTTCTGCAAGAGAGCAGGCTGCATCATGTCAGAAAGTACTTGGTGGTTGGGCAAATATTGCAAATGAATACGCAACTAAGAGATACCGCTCTAATCTTATTAACTGGGGTATGCTTCCATTCCTATTTGATGGTGATCTTCCTTTTGAAAACGGTGACTTTATTTTTATTCCTGATGTTGCAAAGGGTATAGCTGAAAAGAAGTCAGAATTTGCAGCTTTCGTTGTAAAGAAGGGCGAGATGAAAGAATTTACTCTTAAAATGGGCGACCTTACAGATGATGAAAGAAAGATTATTCTTGCAGGTTGTCTTATAAATTATAACAAGAATCTTGCTAAGAAAAACTAATGTCTGATAATATGAAGGAGGGACTTCATCCCTCCTTTTTGTGCAAATCTACCATAAATAAATATTGTTGTTTTGCATAAATAATATGGATAAATTTTGTGAAAAATTGTTAAAATAATAGAGTTCTAATATGAGGAAAATTATGTTATAATAGTACTAATGCTTGATATATCTTTCACAAAGTAAAATTTGTGTAATATCAAGGTTTGGATAATGTTTTTTAAGCATTTGAAAGGAGAAACAAAAAATGTTAAACAAGAAAACAGTTGATGATTTACAGGTTAAGGGTAAGAACGTACTTGTAAGATGTGACTTCAATGTACCTTTACAGGAAGGCGTTATTACTGATGAAAACAGAATCGTAGCTGCTTTGCCTACAATCCAGAAGTTAATTTCTGATGGTGCAAGGGTTATTCTTTGCTCTCATTTAGGCAAGCCAAAGGAGCCATCTGAAGAATTTTCTTTAGCACCTGTTGCTAAGAGATTATCTGAAAAGCTTGGCAAGGAAGTTGTATTTGCTGCCGACAATGAGGTTGTTGGTCCTAATGCAAAGGCTGCTGTTGCTGCAATGAATGATGGTGATGTTGTTCTTCTTCAGAACACAAGATTCCGCAAGGAAGAAACTAAGAACGGCGAAGAATTTAGCAAGGATTTAGCATCTTTAGCTGATATTTATGTAAATGATGCTTTTGGCTCTTCTCACAGAGCTCATTGCTCTACAGTTGGTGTTACTCAGTTTGTTAAAGAGGCTGCTGTTGGTTATCTTATGCAGAAGGAAATTGAATACCTTGGTAATGCCGTAAATAATCCTGTTAGACCTTTTGCTGCTATTTTAGGCGGTGCTAAGGTTAGTGACAAGATAAATGTTATTAATAACTTGCTTGACAAGGTAGATACACTTGTTATTGGCGGTGGTATGGCTTATACCTTCTTTAAGGCTATGGGCTATTCTATTGGTAACAGCTTACTTGAGGCTGACAAAATGGACTATGCTTTAGAAATGATTAAAAAGGCAGAGGAAAAGGGTGTTAAGCTCCTTCTTCCTGTTGACAACGTTGTAGCTAAGGAATTTGGTGCAGGTAAGCCTCACCACACTGTAGCAAGACCTGAAAATCCTGCTGATCCGTTTATTGCTGATGATGAAGAAGGCTTTGATATTGGTGAAGAAACTATTGCTCTT
>CABVEG010000082.1 GCA_902497185.1 uncultured Eubacteriales bacterium
ACCTGCGGATTAAAGTCTGCGACGCTTTATAATTTTTGAAAGTTACATTTTCGTTAAATTCAAAAAATTTGCGAAAATTTAGTTTTTTGACAATCTGAACCCATCCCTTTTATGGGATGGGTTTTTAATATCAAAAACAAAAATGTTTTATTACAATTATTACAATTTTCTTACCATTATTGACATTTTTTACCATTTTTGCTAAAATAATATCACAAACAGAAAAACGCCAAAATACAAGAAGGAGTGGTATTATGAAGTCTACAGGAATTGTAAGAAAGATTGATGCATTGGGCAGAATGGTATTGCCTAGTGAGTTAAGAGCAAACTTTAATTTAAAAGACGGCGATGCTCTTGAGATTTTTACAAGCAACGATATGATTGTGCTTAAAAAGTATGCGCCTGCCGATATATTTACCGGCGAAATGGATAACCTTGTAGAATACAGAGGCAAAAAAGTGTCTGTAAATTCAATTAAAGAGCTTGCCAGAATTGCAGGTCTTACAATAAGCGAAAGCCCTGCATCCTCCTCAAGAGAATTTGAAATTGAGGATATATTTTAGGAGGGAGTTATTATGGGAATGAGAGTTGGACTTGGATATGATGTCCATAAATTAACAGAAAACAGAAAGCTTATTTTAGGCGGCGTGGATATTCCCTATGAAAAGGGACTTTTAGGTCATTCTGATGCTGATGTTCTTATTCACGCTATTATGGATGCCCTTTTAGGTGCATCAAAGCTCGGAGATATTGGTGTGCTTTTTCCTGATACTGACCCTAAGTACAAAGGAATTTCAAGCATAACATTGTTAAAGTATGTTAAAGAAGAAATGGACAAGAAAAACATTAAGGTAATTAATATTGACTCAATTATAGTTGCACAAAAGCCAAAAATGCGACCATATATTGCTGAAATGGAAAAAAATATTGCCGAGGCTCTTAATATGAGTGTGGATGATATTAACGTAAAGGCAACAACAGAAGAAGAGCTTGGCTTTACCGGCAGGGGTGAGGGTATAAGCTCTAAGGCAGTTTGTCTTATTGAGATGTAAAATAGCAGTAGACGTGAGATTTAATCCCACGTCTCAGGCTGTCGAAAAAGTCGACAGCCTTGCAAGAAATGCTCGCATTTCTTGCAGTTCACTAAGGTAGGAACTACCAAGTTTTCCGCAATTTTGACGTTAAGAACGTCAAAATCACAGAAAAGTTCCTGTCCTCGGTCGGGCAAAGCTCGACCTGCGGATTAAAGTCTGCGACGCTTTATAATTTTTGAAAGTTACATTTTCATTAAATTCAAAAAATTTGCGAAAATTTAGTTTTTTTGACAATCTGAAATGATTTTATATCATTTTAATATGAGGAGGTACATTAATGAAAAAATTAAAAAGAAGTAAAATTTACATAACATTTATTTTATCATTATCAATGCTTGCGGCAAATATTACAGTTGCATTTGCTGATAATAGTATTGAAAATGAAACGGGTAATATACTTGCCAATGATATTTTGGAAAGTGCGGAAACTATGTCAGAGGATGATCAGGAATATATTCCGGGGGAAGTTATAATATGTCTTGGCGGAAATTATTCTGAGGATTACTTAAATTCCTTATTTAGAAATAGTAACAGCAGAGCTAGAGGCGTAAATAATTCTACTGTTGTAACAGAAATTAAGGATCTTACAAGAGCACAACAACCTACTATGCTCAGAAGTGCTGAGGAAGAAGAATCAAAGAAAAAAATATACTTATTAAAATTAGGTGCTGAAGAGCAGGATATATATGATGCAGTTGAAGCATTAGAAGCATATCCTGAAATAGAATATGCTTCACCAAATTATGTATTTGAAATTACTCCTCCTACTTCAGATGATTATTTTTATGAAGATGAAGAGGCTGATGCTGTGCTTAATATGTGGGGCTTGGAATATGTAAAGGGTCCTCAGGCATGGGAGTATTGTTCAGGTTCACCTAATGTAACAATAGGTATAGTAGACTCCGGAGTTGATTTTAATCACCCTGATTTAGCTGATAATATGTGGATTAATAAGGGCGAATGGGGAGAAAACGGCGAATTAAGCAACAATGGCGTTGATGATGACGGCAATGGTTATGTTGATGATTACAATGGCTGGAATTTCTACTATGACAATAATGAAACTTATGATGTAGATGGACATGGTACTCATGTGGCAGGTACTGCTGCTGCAAGCGGTGCAAATAATACCGGCGTTTATGGCGTGGCAAAGGATTGTAAAATTGCTTCTTTAAGAATAGCAAGTAATCCTGAAGATGGTGAGTATGGAAATGCAAAATATAGCTTTGCGGCAGTTATTGAGGCATTGGATTATGCAAATGCAATGAATATTCCTGTAACAAATAACAGCTATAGCCAAAGCCGCAATGCTTTACCTAATTATGATGAAGCATTCAGTACAATATTTATGGCAGCAATAAATAATTATAATGGTATATTTGTAGCTTCATCAGGTAATGATGGAGAGGGCTACAATGCAAATTATCCGGGTGCTTATGATTGTGATAATATTATATGTGTATCAGGTTCAAATAGAATTGGTCAACCTGAGTCAGATGTTTTCAACTTTGATGCAGATACCGTTGATATTGCAGCTCCGGGAGTAAATATTTGGAGCTGTAAGAACAATACAAATACCTATGTAAGTGAAAGCGGAACATCTATGGCAGTTCCTCATGTAGTAGGTGCAGTTGCATTATTAAAATCATTTAAGCCTGAAATGACAAATGCTGAAATTAAGGATTGCATATTATCAACTGTAACAAGCACACCGAGTTTTGATAGTTGGCACTGTGTTGCAGCAGACGGTGTTTTAAATGTTGAGGCTGCATTAGCAAAAGCAGAAGAATTATATCCGTCACAAATTGATGATATGGGTAAAATAAAGACATGGAATTTTAGCAGACCTAATTTTAATGGTTTAGGAAGTGTTTCAGCTGATACAACTGTAAATGGTTTAACCTTGAAGCCTGATGCAAACAATATGGAAGTAAAGAAGGGCAATACTACAATCAATAACAGAGATGAATATACTCATTATCTTTCATTGGGTGGAGCCTTAGAATTTGATGTTGAGGGTGATACCGATATATATATTACAGCTCGTTCAAGCTCAGGAGAAAAGCCGTTAACTCTTATTTCAGGTGATGATGCTGTTTTATCCGGAGGAAGCTTAACATATACAACGGAAGCTAATGTGCAGGTTGTAAAATATGAAGGTAATGCACAAAGGATAAAAATAACAGGTGATGGTATCAGAATACTTAATATTACTTTAAGAAGTAATGCAAATACTGAATTGAGCTATAAAAACAGTACCTGGAATTTTTCAAATGATAATTTTGCTAATGTTGGCGAGGTAAGCTCAATAGTAAATGTTGATGGGTTAACACTTTATCCTGATGTTGAAATTGTTGACAGAAACGAAACATTAGAGGGTGATAATTTTACGAGATACTTAGACCTTAAAGGTAAGGGCAGTAATGAACAAAGAGAGGTTTCTTTCCCTGTAAACGGAAATACTAAAATAACAGTATCTGCAAGGGCAGTATCAGAAACAAGAACTTTACAGATAATAGATAATTTCGGCTGTGTTATTGGCGAGATGAATGTTGACAGCACATTAAAGACGGAAACCTTTGAATATGCAGGTAATCCTGCTGATTTATATATCAGATCCAAAAAGGGCGGTATTAGAATATATACTATTAAAACGGAAATTTTAGATTAAATGAGTTAAATACACTATAAAATTTTAGTATATAATAACAACATAGGTATGCAATAATATTAGAAAGCAGCTGCTTATTTGGCAGCTGCTTTTAAAATACAAACTGTACTAACAGCATATAAAGTATTGTTCCTCCTGCAATGGATAAAAGCATTTGTCTTTTTAATAAATGAAGTATAATAACAAAAATGATTGATATAAGTTCAGGAATACCATGACTGCCCGCAAAAATACTTACGTTTTTTAAACTGTATATAACAAGCATACCAAATACTGCACCGGGTAAGACATTACCAAGATACTGTATGTATTTAGGTGTAGGTTTGCCGGCAGGAAAAATTATAAATGGAAGAAATCTTGTAATCATAGTGCCTAAAACGACCATAGCTACAGTTATTATCTGTTGTGTTAATGTCATATTTTTTCTGCCTCCTTTTCCATAGGTTTTCTGATCAATGTAAGCATAGTTATAATACCAAGCATAGAAGGTATTATAAAATTATCTGCACCAAAGGCAATAAGGCATAATATGGATATAAAAAGCCCCAATAGGGAATGAATGTGTTTTTTATCTTTAAGCCACTGTTCCATAAATATAACTACAAACATTGCCGTCATTACAAAGTCAAGTCCTTCTGTATTGAACTTAATAAATGAACCGAAAATGCCGCCTAAAGTTGATCCTGAAAACCAGTAAAAGTGGTTTAAAAGGGTAACAAAAAACATAAACCAACCCTTGTCAATATCTTCAGGTATATCAGCAGTGTAATTAATGGAAAAACTTTCATCACACATACCAAATATAAGATAAAACTTTTTCCAACCTGTTCCTTTGTATTTATCAAGCATAGCTATACCATAAAACAAATGCCTTGCATTTATCATAAGAGCCATAACAATAGCCTGAACAGGGTTAAATGCACCCAAAAGCATATTTACCGTTATAAATTCAATAGAGCCTGCAAATATTGTAATGCTCATTAACATAGGGTAAAGGAAATTAAATCCCGAAACATTCATATATATGCCATAAGTAAGCCCTAAAAACCAAAAGCCTGCAAAAATAGGAATTGTGTGAGGAAAGGCGGCTTTAAATGCTTTTATTATCTTTCCGTTATTCATATAAGCCTCCATAAATATAATAAAATAAAGAGGCTGTTTTACAACAGCCCCTTATCATTTATAATTTATAACTGATTAGTAACAAATACAATTAATATTAGTTATTAGCAGCTAACTTCTTGTAACCTTCAAGTCTTCTCTTAGCATCTTCTGCACACTTATCAAATAACTCTTCAGCTACATCTGGGAATGCCTTAACAAGTGAAGTATATCTTACTTCGCCCTTAATGAATTCCTTAAAGTCAGCAGTAGGTTCCTTAGAATCTAATGTAAATACTTCACCAACAGGATTGTATCTGTATAACTGCCAGTAACCACAATCTACAGCCTTCTTAGCCTCGATATGGAAGTTAGTTCTTAAACCATGGTTGATACATGGAGCATAAGCAATGATTAATGATGGACCATCGTAAGCTTCAGCTTCCTTAAGAGCCTTCATTAACTGAGCCTTATCAGCACCCATACAAACCTGAGCAACGTAAACATAACCGTAGCTCTTAGCGATCATACCTAAGTCCTTCTTACGTACTCTCTTACCTGCAGCAGCAAACTTAGCAATGGCAGCAGTTGGAGTAGCCTTAGAAGCCTGACCACCTGTGTTAGAGTAAACTTCTGTATCAAATACAAATACGTTTACATCTTCGCCGGAAGCTAATACATGGTCAACACCGCCGAAACCGATGTCGTAAGCCCAGCCGTCACCACCAAAGATCCACTGGCTCTTCTTAACAAGCATATCCTTATGAGCAAGAACATACTTGCAGTCATCACAGTCAGCACCTGCAGCTTCAATAGCAGCAACTAAGTTAGCGGAAGTAGCCTTAGACTCTTCACCCTTGTTCATAGTGTCTAACCAAGCCTGTGCAGCTGTCTTAACATCTCCCTCAGGAGCATTGTTAACAATATTAGTTACCTTTTCAGCAAGTAACTCTCTCTGCTGCTTAACACCGGTGTACATACCATAACCAAACTCAGCATTATCCTCGAATAATGAGTTACACCAAGCAGGACCGTGACCCTCAGCATTAGTAGTATATGGAGTAGAAGGAGCAGAACCACCCCAGATTGAAGAACAACCTGTTGCGTTAGCAATATACATCCTGTCACCGAATAACTGTGTAATTAATCTAGCATAAGCAGTTTCAGCACATCCGCCGCAAGAACCTGAGAATTCAAGTAATGGCTGCTCGAACTGAGAACCCTTTACAGAATACTTATCCTCCGGATTAGCCTTAGGAGCAAGGTCAATAACATAATCCCAAGCTTCAATCTGATCTCTTGCATCATCAATAGGAACCATAGTAAGAGGATCAGACTTACCTGCTAATGGACAAGATGCGATACAGTTGCCACAGCCTGTACAGTCCATAATGTCAACCTGCATTACATACTTATAACCGGCTTCCTTACCCTTACCGTCAACAGCCTTAACTGCAGCAGGAGCATTATTAGCTTCTTCTTCAGTTAAAAGGAAAGGTCTGATACAAGCATGAGGACATACAAATGCACACTGATTACACTGGATACAGCTTGTAGGATCCCAAGTAGGAACGTTAATAGCGATACCTCTCTTTTCGTAAGCAGCAGTACCATGCTCAAATGTACCGTCTTCAATACCCTTGAATGCAGATACAGGAAGAGTGTCACCCTTCTGAGCATTCATAACGTCAACAATATTCTTAATGAAATCAGGTCTGTCAGCAGTTGCAGCAGCCTCGTCCTTAGCATCAGCCCAACTAGCAGGGATTTCAACCTTGTGGAAGCCTTCAGCACCTCTGTCAACAGCGGCATAGTTCATATTTACAATCTTTTCACCCTTCTTGCCATAAGACTTAACGATGAATTCCTTCATATACTTAATAGCATCATCCTTAGGAATGATTTCAGTAATCATAAAGAATGCAGACTGTAATACCATATTAAACTTGCTGCCAAGACCAATTTCCTTACCAATTTCAACAGCGTTAATAGTATAGAAATTAATATTCTTAGTAGCTAAATCTCTCTTAACATTAGCAGGTAAATGAGTATCTAATTCTTCATCTGACCAGATAGTGTTTAATAAGAAGCTACCGCCATCCTTTAAGTTAGATGTCATATCATACTTATTTAAGTAAGACTGCTGATGACAAGCAACAAAGTCAGCTGTATCAATAAGATATGGTGAACGGATAGGGCTCTTACCAAATCTTAAATGAGAATTAGTGATACCGCCTGACTTCTTAGAGTCATAAGCAAAGTATGCCTGAGCATACATATCAGTATGGTCACCGATGATCTTGATAGAGTTCTTGTTAGCACCAACAGTACCGTCAGAACCAAGACCCCAGAATAAGCAGTTAGTAGTTCCTTCAGGAGTTACGTCTACAACTTCGCCTCTCTTTAATGAATGACCTGTTACATCATCGTTGATAGCTAATGT
>CABVEG010000083.1 GCA_902497185.1 uncultured Eubacteriales bacterium
TACTAAAAACAGCTTGTGAAAGATGGAGGTCAAATGAGTAAAAAAATTGAAAATTTATTTAAAGAGTGGTATGAAATGCAGTGTAAAAATGACAACTGTACAGAAAGCAGTTTTATTTATGATGGATCGCTCAGTAATAAAAATTTAGAAAGCCATAAAATTTTGTTTGTATGCAGAGAATCTCACGATAAAAGCATTGGTATAAAGAATGAATTTTGGGTTAAAAACGTCGTTTATGGCACCATTTCAGGCGGCAAAAAATACTATAACTGTATGAATCTGATTGCAAAATACATAGGAGAAGATACCTATCTTGAGGAATGTGCCTATATGAATATTAATAAAAAAGGCGGAAATTCAAAATGCGACTTTAAAACCCTTGAAAATTATGCCAAAAAATATAGAAGCTTCATTACAAAAGAAATAGAAATATTGAACCCTAAATGCATTGTAATACTTGGCAAGCTTGCTGCCTATGGTGCAAGTACGGCTGAAAAAATTTTTGTTGATTACGGAAAAGAAAACAATATAGATGTTTATATGTATGACAGACATCCATGTATTTACAGCAAAGATATTGAAAGCCATATTTATTTAGTAAATAATATGTAATGTAAAACAGCATAGGAGATAAATATATGTTTTACAATTTAGATAAGGATTATATTAAGTCCTAGTAGCCTTAATATATAGTTTTGTTAACGCCTTAATGAAGAAAAATCCAATGAAAATACCTGCAAACATATTTAAAGATGCTATAAATGAAACACTGCAAAGGCAGGAGAAACAGCGTAAATTTAACATAGAAATAGAAATGCTTGCAAATTACAGAAGAACACATCGCAGAAACAGGTAAGTTTCAGACAGGCAATTTATTTAAAATTTATAATAAGAAATAACAATATAAAAAGGGGTGTAAAAATATGAAAAATAAATTAAAACTAACATTTTCATTCTTAGTAATGGCGGCTATGCTGTGTGCCTGCGGCAGCGATGCTGACAATACTACAAATACTGTAAAGGAAGAAGCCGCAGTTAAAACAGCTGAAGTTAAATCATCTAACTTTGATTTTTTGAAAACAGGCAGTTTTTATACAATACCTGAAGAAAATTTTAAAAATGTTGAAGGATATTCAAATTCTGTTATCGATGCTATGGGAACATCTGATCTTGATGTTTCTGTAACAGGCTCTACATTCCGTTATGTAATTACAGATACAAATGAAATAGAATATGCTGAATATAATAAAACCTCAAATAGACACATAATTTTAGATAACGATAAATACACTGTTTATATTTATGCAAACAGCTTAGACGGAAATGATGAAAATATGAGTGATGTATTTGTTATTAATAAAAGTATCGATACTGATAAACCAAGTATGATGGTTAAAGAGTTCTGTAATAGTGCATTCACCGGCGAATATATTCTTAAAGGTGATATATTGTGGATAAAATTTGTTGACACAGAATTAAAAGCGTTATTAGACAGTAATGACCTTTTTGGGGAATGTTCACGCAGTCCCTATCTTGGAGAAACATGGAATTTTATAGATTTATCGGGAAAACAGGGAGCTTTAAGCATTGGTAATGCAATATTATCCGAAAATAAAGAATATTATTTAATCAGAGATATAGGCGGCTTGGAAATTGGAAAAACGGATACATTATATCATACTTTATTCCGCAGTGAGGGAAAAACAGAAAATCCTGTTTTAATTATAACAAACAGCGGAGAAGCTATTTTAAAGGAATATGGAAATTACAGAGTTTATACTATAAACGATAATAATTCATATAAATATGAAAACAGCGAGGATTTTTTATACGTGTCTGATAATGCTTTTTACACACTTAGTAATTACGGAATTATGAAATATACAAATACAGGTTCAAATATCGTATTAAAATTTGTAGATTTTGGACCTAACACAGAAGTACATAGTTGTATCATTAAAAATGGTGACTATCCGCAGGTTAAACTAAAAAGCGGCAATAAAGAAGAGATTATTACACTCACAGATTATTAATAAATCAATTATCAACTTGTATAGCAGATTGTATCAAAATAATTCTCTTTAAATAAAAAAATTATATGGACCGGATTTCCAAACAAAATTCGGTCCATATAAAAATTTACTTGTCCACTATATTTATTGTTCCGTTTTCACTTTCAAATCTTCTTATTTCCTGATTAATAAGATACAATATTTCTCCATTAATAGAGCGTCCTTCATAGGCTGAAATATATTTAAGTTTATTTAAAACCTCCTCCGAACATCTTAAGCCTATATGTTTATTTCTCTCTTTCATAATAAAACCTCTTTTGCCTATATATATCAGATATTATACCAAAGAATATTTAAATAATGTTTAAAATGTACTTGAAATAAGTACATTTTAAATGTATAATAAGACTATAGGTGATAAATTAGGGCAAAAAAATAAGTGCAAATGTTAAAGCACTAATGAAATGCTTTACACTTGCACTTTTATGGTATTAAATGCACCTTTGACAGGTGCATTTTTCAGTACGGATATTTGAGGTGATTAAGGTTGTACTATCTCTTGTACCACCTCTTCGGTTATAATTCCGTCATGAGTTGTATAGTAAGACATTGTTGTATCACAATATATCGTTCCGCCATCTAGCAATTCGAATATACCCTCAGTAACCATAGTTTCTGCGTATATGTAAAATCCATTTTCAGCATTATGCTCTGCCAGCCTAAGTTTACTACGATTCCATAACAAAGATGGCTTACCAATTGATTCGTTGGCAAATACTAGTTTTCCACTATTCGTAAAACGCTGAGCGGCATCTGTATAATTTACCAAAACATCAGTATTGCCGTCATTGTTGTAATCAATGAAAAATACGTATACATTAAAGCTATGTGAATCATACCAGCTATGTTCCAGCTCCTCTTCCGTAAAATTCATTGATAAAGTACCTCTGTGCCCGGCATCATCACTTAAATTAACTGTAAGCTCGGAGCCGTTTTTAACACATTCAACAGTAACATAAGTGTTATTTATAAATATAGTGCCGGTTTTTGAAGATTCATTTCCGAGAATCTCCATAAAATCCGCATCAGCAGGAAGATACAGTCCTGCATAAAAACAATAGTCATATGCTGTATTTTTAATTTCCGGTGCCTTTGTTTCCTCTGAACTGCTTTCATTATTTACGTCAGGCTGTGTATGAGATTGAGCGGTTGTCGGTTGTTTGGCTGTCGGTATCGGTGATTTGACTGTATTTGTCACTGTAGTTGCTTTAACAGTAGTGGTTATTTCTGTAGATCCAACAGCAGTGGTTATTTCTGTCGTTCCGACAATTGTTTTATTATCGGTAGTTGTTTCGGATTCGGCTTCGGAATTAATAGCATTAACCGTAGTTTCAGCCAAACTTAATTTTTTTTCATTATTAATGATTTTCTTATTGATTTGTATACAAAAACAAATTAATAACAAAATCAAAACAACAACCGATAACACACATATTTCAATGGAAAATCTATTTATGTTAATTGCCTTTTTAAGCGCTGATACTGAACTGTATCTATCGTTTGGGTCAAATGATATTGATTTTGATATTACTTTCTTTAATTTGCAATTAATATTATTAGACTTGACAAAGGCATCAATGGTTTTACCAATGGAATATATATCAGAGCGAAAATCAGTTTGCTGGAATCCATACTGCTCAGGAGAAGCAAAGCCCTTTGTTCCCGATTGAGTTGTATCCGTATCCAGTGTATCGGAATAGAATCTGGCTATTCCAAAATCAATCAAATACGCCTTATACTCTTTGGTGACTATAATATTTGAAGGCTTTATATCTCTGTGTATAATATTTATACTGTGCAGATCTTCAACACTTAACAAAATTTGATTTATTATTTTATATAATGATTGTTTTGTTAATGTAATTGAATCTGCTCTGTGACCTAAAATATATTCTTCTATAACAATAGTATCTTTTCCGTCATAGAAAACTTCAAATATTTCAGGTGTATTTCTTACTTTTTTGTTTTTAATTGAATTAAATAATTCAAGCATTTTTGAATTTTTATATATTCTTTTAATATACAGCTTATTGTCAAAGGAAGATTGAGTTAAATATATATCACAATTATTGCTGCTATGTAATTGTTCTTTAATATTATATACTGATAATTTATATTTTTCTGTTTCAGTCAACATACTCTCATCTCCTTGATTAGCTTGATTAGTTAATAACTTTATATTATAATTATAATTTGAAAGGAAGATAATGTCAATGAAAAAAAGAACTAACGAGTTGTTAAATAATATTAATAATGTTAATTCTATAGAGGAATTTATAAGGGATAACAAATCTGAATATTTTAATATAAGTGCAGATGAATATTTAATGAAACTACTTCATAAAAAGGGGCTGAAAATAAGCCTTATTTCAATAAGCTCCTGTCTTGGAGATTATGTGTACAAGGTATTTAACGGAAACAGAAAGCCCAACAGAGATGTATATATAGCAATAGGTATAGCTATGAAACTTAACTACAATGAAATGCAGCTTTTGTTAAGGCTTGCAAAATATCTTATGCTGGATCCAAGAGATAGGCGTGATTCTATTTTTCTTTATGCTATTTCTAAAAATCTTACAGTTATGGAAACCAATGATATTTTGTTTGACTTTGGCGAGGAGATATTGGGGAAAGTATCCAAACATAATTAAAATGAGTTTTCCTATTCTGAAAATTATACTTATATATGTACATATGCCTTCCGATAATTTCACCAAAGTCATAAAAGATATTAACAGGGTTGGCAATAAATATGAAAAATTATTTCAGAAGGCATCTGATACAGTTGTCTTTCATAATGTAACCAAATTGATTACGTATTAATAATTATTAGTGCTGTGCTGCATAATTTAACTATGCAGCACCTAATAATATATTTATAAGAATACACAGTACAATACCTGTCACGGTAGGCAGAATAAATGCAAAAGCTGTCCATTTTAAACTTTTGGTTTCTTTTTTTATTGTCATTAAAGTTGTTGCACAAGGAAAATGATTCAAAGAAAAAATCATTGTACACAAAGCCGTAACATATGTCCAGCCATTATCCTTCAAAAGCATACCCAATTCGGAAATATTATCAAATTCAATAAGTCCGCTGTTGCCCGTGTAACACATTATTACAATAGGCAAAACAATTTCATTTGCAGGCATACCAAGTATAAAAGCAGTCAGTATATATCCGTCAAGACCCATCAGCCTTGCAAAAGGGTCTAAAAAGCCGGCGATATAAGCAATTAAACTTATATCCCCCACAGTTATATTCTGCATAAGCCATATAACTGCGCCTGCAGGAGCTGCTACAACAACTGCCCTTCCTAAAACATAAAGTATTCGCTCTCTTATTGACCTTTCAATAATACTTTTAATCTGAGGTTGTCTGTAAGGCGGCATCTCAAGTATAAATGAGGATTTTTCACCTTTCAGCAGTGTTTTGCTCAATATATAAGACATTGCCAGTGTAACAACTACACCGCTCATAATTGCCGCAACTACGGTTAATGTGACCTTAAGGCTGCTGAAAGCACCCCCAGCAATAAAAACAGAGGCAAGCATAATAAGACCTGCAAAACGCCCGTTGCACGGCACAAAATTATTAGTCAGTATTGCAATAAGTCTTTCTTTTTTTGATTCAATTATTCTTGTGGACACAACACCCACGGCATTGCAGCCAAAGCCCATACACATAGTCAAAACCATTTTACTGTGAGCATTGACCTTTTTAAATAGCTTATCAGCATTAAAGGCTATTCTTGGCAAATATCCCAAATCCTCAAGAATTGTAAAGAGCGGGAAAAAAATAGCCATAGGAGGCAGCATAACAGCCACTACCCAGCTTAAGGTTCTGAAAACACCTTCAACAAATAATCCTCTTATAATAGGATAATCCTTAAGAAAATCCATAAGAAAATCTTCAACATTACAGAAAACAGAGCTTAAATATGCTGAAGGGTAATTTGTGCCTACAATGGTAAGCCAAAGTATTAAGCAAAGAAGTGCTGCCATTATAGGTATGCCCCAAATTCTGCCTGTTACTATTCTGTCAATTTTTCTGTCCCTGTTATTAAAAATATTACAGTTGTTTTCAACACAGCTTTCATATATATACTCTACACTGCATTCACATTTTTGACAAGTAGTATTATGAGAATGTATTTCTTCTTTTAACTCCTCAAGACCTGCACCCTTTCTGGCTGAAGCTGCCACAACAGGCAGGTTGAGAAGCTCTGAAAGTTTCTTTGTATCAACAATAATTCCTTTTTTCTTTGCCTCGTCCATTAAATTGACACATACTATTACATTACAGCAAATATGTGAAAGCTCAAGGGCAAGTATAAGATTTCTTTCAAGACAGGTAGCATCTAAAACAATAACAACAACATCTGCTATTCCCGACTTAACACAGTCCATAGCACATTTTTCATCGGCAGAAACAGGATTTGTGGAATAAATGCCGGGCAGATCTATAATTTCATATTTAGTACCCTTGTATTCCATAAAGCCTGCCGCATTGCCTACAGTTTTGCCTGACCAATTACCTGTATGCTGATGTCCTCCTGTTAAAGCATTAAATATTGTGCTTTTGCCTGTATTAGGATTTCCTACAAGTACAACGGTTTTGTCATACATAATAGTCCTCCTTAACAAGTATATGCCTGCTGTCCTCCCTACGCAAGGCTATAACCGTGCCCTTAACATAGTAAGCATAGGCACTGCCGCCCATATTTCTATGAAGAACTGCAATTTTTGTATCAGGAGTAAATCCAAGCTCTGTCAGGCGCTGTTTTGAAGTGCACTCCTCTATTTTAAAAATTCTGCCTGATTGACCCAATGTTAAATCAGACAGAAATCTTATTTTGCTCATTAATATTACACCCCACCCAATTATATACTTTATAATATAAAATCAGGTGGGGTTTTGTTACTGATTATCTTATGTAATTAGTTTTAATTTTAGCTTCCTTTTCAGGCATTGCTACACCATTTGCTCTGCCTGCCTCTATACATTTAAGAAGCCATGCCATATTTCTTGCTAATATTCTCATAGTCTGCATACCCTCTTCATCCTGCAACACCTCATCAGGTGTGTTGCCGTGTGCCATATTCCAATAATTTGATGATACAACAGGCATATTA
>CABVEG010000084.1 GCA_902497185.1 uncultured Eubacteriales bacterium
GATTAAAATAATTATGCCCAAAGAGGGTGCACTCATGGTATATCCAATGAGCCAGCATATCGGCGCTCCTGCAACCCCTATTGTCAAAAAAGGAGACAGAGTTCTCCTTGGTCAGAAAATAGCTGAAGCAGAAGCATTTATGTGTTCACCCATTCATGCATCAGTTTCAGGTACTGTTAAGGATATTAAGCCTATGCTTACTCCCGGTGGTACTATGGTGCAGTCTGTTATTGTGGAAAATGACGGGCTTTTTGAAGAGGATCCATCTCTTGGTCAAAACAAGGATTGGAAAAGTCTTTCAAAAGATGAAATCCTTAACAAAATTAAAAACGCAGGTATTGTAGGTCTTGGCGGTGCAGGTTTCCCAACTCATATTAAGTTAAATCCACCTCCAACAGATAAGATTGACACAATCATCGTAAATGCAGCTGAGTGTGAACCATATCTTACATCTGACCACAGAGTAATGCTTGAAAAGAGCGACAGACTTGCAATGGGTCTTGCTATAATGCTTACTCTTCATCCCGGTTCAAAGGGTTACATAGCTATTGAAAATAACAAACCTGATGCTATTAAGGCAATGACCGAGGCTTGTAAGAAATATGATAATATTTCTGTTATAGCTCTGCTTACCAAGTACCCACAGGGTTCTGAAAAACAGCTTATTTATGCTGTAACCGGCAGAGAGGTCAAGTCAGGAAAGCTTCCTGCATCAGAAGGCTGTATTGTAGATAACGTAGATACTGTGCTTGCTGTTGAAAGAGCCTGTGCACAGGACAGACCTCTTATGAGAAGAATTGTTACTTTTACAGGCGATGCTGTTAAAAATCCGGGCAACTATCAGGTTAGAATCGGTATGAATATGAATGACTTTATCGAGCAGGTTGGCGGCTTTAACGAAGAACCGGGCAAAATTATTGCAGGTGGTCCTATGATGGGTAAGGCTATATTTTCAACTGATGTGCCATTCATCAAAACTTCATCAGCTCTTTTATGCTTAACTAAAAAGTCAGCAGAGCTTCCGCCTGAATCAAACTGTATCAGATGCGGTAAGTGTGTAGGCGCCTGTCCAATGGGTCTTATGCCATTGACCCTTAATCAGGATGCTCTTGCAGGAGATATGGCAGCCTTTGAGGCTCATGACGGTCTTGATTGTATTATGTGCGGCTCCTGCTCATTTACATGTCCCGCAAAAAGGCATTTAGCACAGACAATTATTGCATTCAGAGGCGAAGTAATGGCTTCCAAGAGAAAGAAATAAGGAGGAGTGAATCGAAATGGACAACAATTTAATGGTTTCATCATCACCTCATATTCGCTCAAAAGAAACCGTTTCAAGCGTTATGAGAGATGTTGTTATTGCCCTTGTTCCGGCAACGGTTATGGGTATCATTTTCTTTGGTTTATCTGCCGCAGTTATGATTGCAGTATCAATTATTGCAGCTTTGGCATGGGAAACCTTTTACAACAAAATTGCTAAAAAGCCTAATACAGTTAAGGACTTTTCAGCAGTTATAACAGGCTTATTACTTGCTCTTAATATGCCTGCTTTATCATTTGGAGAGCACCCTATTGCAATTTTTGCACTTCCTGTTATTGGCACAGGTGTTGCAATTATTATTGCAAAGCAGATTTTCGGTGGTTTGGGTCAGAACTTTATTAACCCTGCATTAGCAGGCAGAGCATTTTTAGTTGCTTCATACCCTACTTTAATGACAGGTTCAGCATTCAGACCAACAAACTTTTTAGGAGTTGAAGCTGCAACTTATGCTACACCTCTTGCAGCTATGAAAGAGGGCGGTGCTTACGGCGCAGACTTAATTTCAGGTCTTATAGGAAATACAGGCGGTACCATTGGTGAAACCTGTGCAATTGCTCTCATTTTAGGCGGTATTTATCTTATTTATAAAAAGGTAATTTCTTGGAGAATACCTGTTTTATATATTGGCACAGTTTTAGTATTTACTTACATATTTAAGCTTTGCGGCATTGAAGGCGCTGTAAACAGAGATTTTACTGAAATCTTTTACGGTGGTCTTATGTTAGGTGCTTTCTTTATGGCAACTGACTATGCCTCTTCTCCTGTTACTCCTACAGGTCAGCTTATTATGGGCTTTGGCTGTGGTTTTATAACAGTACTTATCAGAGTATTTGGCGGTTATCCTGAAGGTGTATCCTACTCTATATTGCTTATGAATCTTTGCGTTCCTCTTATTGACAGATGGACTACACCTAAGAAATTCGGCTATGTTAAGCCTGTAAAAGTTAAGGAGGTGAAGTAGTATGTCAAAGATAATTAAACCGGCTGTGGTACTTCTCATTATATGTATAGTTGCTGCAGGTCTTTTAGGCTATGTTAATATGATTACTACTGCACCTATTGCGGAGCAGGAGGCACTTGCAAAGCAGGAAAGTATGACAGCAGTTTTACCTGATGCTGCAAGCTTCGGTGATGAAATTGAAGTTGAAGAAGGTAATATCACTTCTGTTACTCCTGCACTGGATGCAGAAGGCAATGAAATGGGCTATGCTGTAGCTATTACAACAAAGGGCTTTTCCGCAGGTCTTAAATTAATGTATGGTATTGACACTGAAGGTTCAATTACAGGTCTTTCAGTAGTTGACTGCTCAAACGAAACTCCGGGTCTTGGTGCAAATGCAGCTAATGAAAGCTTTTATAGTCAGTTTGCAGGCAAGAGCGGCGAAGTAAAGGTTTCAAAAGACGGTGGCGAAATCGAGGCACTTACAGGTGCAACAATTACTTCAAGAGCCGTTGCTAATGCAGCAACAGAGGCTATTTCTTATGTAACAGAAAATTATTTGGAAGGAGGGGCTAATTAATGAATCCTGTTAAAATTATTAAAAATGGTATTATTGATGAAAACCCTACTTTTGTACAGGTTATCGGTATGTGTCCTACTCTTGCCGTTACTTCATCAGCAACTAACGGTGTAGGTATGGGACTTTCAACAACAGCCGTACTTATATGCTCTAACTTTGTTATTTCATTAATCAGAAAGATAATTCCCGATTCAGTAAGAATACCTTGCTATATCGTAGTTATTGCATCTTTCGTAACAATAGTACAGATGTTATTAAAGGGCTTTGTTCCTGCTCTTAATGACAGTCTTGGTGTGTATATTCCACTTATTGTTGTAAACTGTATTATTCTTGCAAGAGCCGAGGCATTTGCAGGTAAGAACGGTCCTATTGCTTCATTATTTGATGGTGTAGGTATGGGCTTAGGCTTTACTTTAGCATTAACTGTTCTTGGTGCTGTAAGAGAATTACTTGGTAATGGCAGCTTATTTGGTATTACTATTTTACCGGAAACATGCAAGACATTACTTATGATTTTACCACCGGGTGCATTTATTACATTAGCATTCCTTATGGTATTAGTAAACTTAATCAGAAACAGAAAGTAGGAGGTGGATAGATAATGGATTTATTTGTAACATTAATGGCGGCTATATTCGTCAATAACTTTATATTCTGTAAATTCTTAGGTATCTGTCCTTTCCTTGGTGTATCTAAGAAGGTTGAAACAGCAGCAGGTATGGGTGTTGCCGTTATATTCGTTATTGCCCTTGCATCAGCTGCAACATGGCTTGTATATAATTTTGTACTGGTTCCTATGAATCTTTCATATTTATATAACATTGCCTTTATTTTAATTATTGCATCATTAGTACAGTTTGTAGAAATGTTTATTAAGAAAAGTTCACCATCACTTTATCAGGCACTTGGTGTTTATCTTCCTCTTATTACTACTAACTGTGCCGTACTTGGTGTAACTGTAACTAATATGGAAAGTGAATTCGGTTTTATTAAGTCTTTAGTAAATGGTGTTGGTGCAGCAGTTGGTTTTGCTCTTGCAATTATCCTCTTTGCAGGTGTAAGAGAAAGACTTGAAAAGTGCCCCATTCCAAAGCCATTTCAGGGCTTCCCTATTGCACTTATAACTGCCGGTCTTATGTCTATTGCCTTTTTAGGCTTCTCAGGCATGCTTTAATAAGGAGGGGTTAAAATGGATATGAATGCAATTTTATTTCCCGTACTTGTCTTAGGCATTATGGGTGTGGCTTTTGGTGCAATACTCGGTTTTGCATCTATTATATTTAAGGTTGAACAGGACCCTAAGGTTCCTCTTGTAAGAGAGTGCTTGCCCGGTGCAAACTGCGGCGGCTGTGGCTTTGCAGGCTGTGATGCTTTGGCAGAGGCTATTGCTAATGGTAATGCTCCGGTTAATGCCTGTCC
The DNA here is from genome assembly GCA_902497185.1 of uncultured Eubacteriales bacterium. GTDB lineage: Bacteria > Bacillota > Clostridia > Lachnospirales > CAG-274 > Gallispira. Next base: position 4,261 of record CABVEG010000084.1, read on the forward strand.
TGTAGGCGGTGCGGCAGTTGCGGAAAAGGTTGCTGCTGTAATGGGTGTCGAGGCAGGTTCATCAGAAAAAATGACAGCTTTTGTTAAATGTCAGGGTGACTGCGACAAAGCTAAATCTAAGTTTGAATATTATGGTGCTGATGACTGTAAATTTGAAGCAAGTGTTTCAGGCGGTCATAAAGCCTGTGCACACGGTTGTTTAGGTGACGGTAGCTGTGTTGCTGCCTGTGCCTTTGATGCTATCCACGTTATAAATGGTGTAGCAGTAGTAGACAAAGAAAAGTGTGTGGCTTGTGGTGCTTGTATCAAAGCTTGTCCAAAACGTCTTATTGAACTTGTTCCTTATAACAAAAAGATAAGAGTTATATGTAACTCCTTAGATCAGGCAGCTGTAGCTATGAAGGCTTGTACAACTGCTTGTATCGGCTGCGGCAAGTGCGCTAAGGGCTGTCCTGTTGAGGCAATAGAAATGACTACTATAGGTAATCTTGTGCCACCTGCTAAAATTGCTAAAATTGATTACAGCAAATGTGTACAGTGTGGTAAGTGCGTAAGCGAATGCCCAAGAGGTGCTATTGTTAAGCAGGATGCTTAATTAACAAAAATAAAGGATAGGTTATCAGATCATCTGTTGCCTATCCTTTTTAATTATAATTTAAGTCCTATTATATCTTTAACTCTTGACATTATGTAATCACAATTTATCTTTGTAACTCCCGGCAGCTTATATATAACATTTTCCATAAAAGAATCCATTTCCCTATTATCTGCCGCCAGAGTATGAATATGGAGCTTATTATTTCCTGTAAGTCTGTAAAGCTTTGTAACAATAGGATTTTCATCTAATATTTTTGTAACTTCATTAAAACTTTCAGGTTTCACTTCAATTTCAATATAAGCAGAAATAGAGTTGTTAATATTCTGCGGATTAACAATGATGGTATACTTTTCAATAATTCCCCTACTCTCAAGCGACATTATCCTCGTCTTTACAGCCACCCTCGAAAGATTAACTTCCTTGCCTATATCCACAAATGACATTCTTGCATTATCAGTCAAGAGTTCAATAATCCTCTTATCAATTTCATCTAATCCATCCAAGTACATAAATCAACATCCCTCCATATTTATTACAATTATATAATACAACATAACTTACAAATTTTCAACTTTACATATATACTTTATAAAGTTTAGTTATAGTAAACCAAAACATTAACTTTAGAAAGTTTTTAACGTCAATTTCTTTATTTTAGTAGTATTTAATTTTACTATTGCAATATAAAAATCCCTGTGCTATAATAACCATTAATCAAGGCAGACAGGGAAGTCTAATTCCCTATCTGCCTTTTTTATTGTTCAGTACTGAAAAAAAAACAAAAAATGGAGGAAAAAATTATGAAAAAAATAATAGCATCAGCTACATCTCTTATTATTACATTCTCTCTGTCCGTACCTGCACTTGCAGAAAACAGTGACTTTACAATACTGCAATCTAAAGAAGACGGAATTGTAAACGGAGAATACTATATTGACACTAATGTTGACACAACCTATTGGGGTGTACTTCCCACAAAGGATTCAAAGCCTATATGCACAATACCATCAGGCAGCACAATAACAGTAGATACTCTTTCTCACGAGGGTATACTTGAGGATCAGGGAAAGGATCCCGTAAAATATTTTACATCAAAGGGTGTACCTGAAAACCAAATATTAACTGATGGAATTGAAATAGCTGCTTCAGATAAGCCCCATGATTTTGATACCGATGGTCCTCATGTTGTAACCGGTCCAATATATGTGGAAGGCGCAGAGCCCGGTGACGTATTAAAAGTTGAAGTGCTTTCACTTACACCAAGAGTTCCTTATGGTGTTATTTCCAACAGGCACTATAAGGGAGTACTTGTTAATGAGTTTCCTGAAGATACACCAAGACAGGAAGGTGCATCACCTCTTGAGCCTGATAAATACGGCAATGTTTCTGTATACACACCTATAAAAAAGGTAGGTGAAAACTATGTAGGCTATATGAATCAAAACGGAAAGGAAATTACATTTCCTATTAAGCCTTTCCTTGGATTAATGGGAAATGCTGAAAATTCGTCAGAAAAACACAGCACAGTACCACCTACAAGGCTTGGAGGCAATATTGATATTAATGAGCTTGGTGTTGGTTCAACCGTATATCTTCCTGTAGATGTTGCAGGTGCATTATTTTATACAGGTGATCCACATTTTGCACAGGGAGATGGAGAAGTTGCATTAACTGCTCTTGAGGGTTCATTAAGAGCAGACCTAAGACTTACAGTTATAAAAAATGGATCAAGTGAAATTCCGGGAGATTCAAATAATTTTGATATGGTATTTGGTGAAACAGAGGATTACTGGATTCCTGTAGGCTTAAATGAAGATCTTGATGAGGCTATGAAACAGTCTGTAAGAGAATCTATTGACTTTATTTCTGAACAGCTTGGTGTGGAAAGAAAGATTGCTTACGCTTATCTCAGTGCAGCAACAGATTATGAAGTATCACAGGCAGTAGATAAAACCAAGGGCATTCATGCTCTAATTTCAAAGAAGGATTTTAGTGAATTTACAAATATTAAGCTTAAGACAAAGGGTGAAGTAATAGATACTGTAGTAAAAGCTGACGGACTTTATGTTCCTGCCGCCAAGGTATTTAATTCTATTGGCGCACAATACCAATTTAATCCGGAAACAAAATCACTTACTGTAAGCTATAATAACAATACTTATACATTTAATTCAACCTCAAATAAATATTTAAAAAATGGTGATATAAAAACTCTCACAAAATCACCATCTATTGAAAACAGTACATATTATATACCAACAAGTGCACTTCTTGATTTAATGGAAATACCGCTTAACTGGTCAACAGATGGAAACAATATATATGGCACTTTAGGTTATTAAAACAT
>CABVEG010000085.1 GCA_902497185.1 uncultured Eubacteriales bacterium
GGAAGTGCCTGATTGGGGTAAGGCTACAGTGCAGAAACTTATCAATAAGGGCTTGCTTAAAGGTAATGAAAAGGGACTTGATTTAAGCTATACACTGTTAAGGCTGTTGGTTGTAAATGACAGAGCGGGACTGTATGATTAATGTTTTAAGGGTGCGGAAACGCACCCTTAAGCTATTCACTCCTTATCCATAATAACATAACCTTTTTCAACAGTCAAATTGACAATTTCATTAATGTCAATTTCCAGAGCAATTACCATATTTGCTAGTGTTCTTAATCCGGGAAAGCATTCCTGACGTTCTATATTTGAGTACTGCTTTTCGGTAATTCCACATTTCTCTGCTGCTTCCTTTTGGGTATACCCCAGTTCGTTCCTTTTTAAAATAAGGGTTTCGCTATAAGTTTGCTTTAATAACACTGAATTCTTATCCTGTCCTGATTTTTTCACGATTATTTCCTCCTAAAATCTGATAAAATATATAAAAATATTCTATCAGGGAAGAAAACTTATTTGTACGAAATGTATTTCGCATTAATACATTTTATGAATTTTAAATAAATACCAATGCAAATAATTGTCGAATATTGCGGGATTGGTGTTTGCAAATGGAAATAAATGTGTTGATTTAATAATAGGAATATGAAATTTCTTATGTCTTTTATAAAAAATTATGATAAATCAAAGAGCGTTTTTAACAAAGAAAAAATATACTTCGAGAAAATTTTTTATAAAGTGTTTTTTCCCGACTTTTTCCCGATTTAGTTGTTGTTAAGTGTGTTTAAATTCAAACGCTTAATAGGTTGAAAGTGGCTTAAATACTTAGATTTTTAATATAAAGTGTTTGCAATTAAATGTGTAAAATATAATCAATAGGTCGAGGGTTCGAGTCCCTTCGGAAGCTTTATTTTGTGCTTGTGAATAGGCTTTTTGCTTTCTGCCACTTTTATACATTTATGTTATTATAAAAACACAATAGGAAAATAACAAGGTTTATTGTTGCCCCTATTAAAAAATCAGTTAACTAAAATAGTCGCCTAGTTTTCCAGACAGGGATGGCTATTTTTTTATTAAAATAATTATGATTATCAGCAATGTTAAGTACGTAATTACTTTACTCATAATACCTACCTTTTTTCTTATATATTTCCAAGCAGAATACTTAAATCATAAGCAATCACTCTTCCAACTCTTACTTTTTTTATTTACTAAACAGGGACTTTATGGTAAAATAAAAAATAATAGAAGATTTTTGGAGGACAATATGAAGGACTTACTTAATGCCTTGAGGCTTTTTACTGATATTAAGTTTTTAAAAAATAAAAATATAAACACTGAAAACAAATACACTTTGTGTTATTTTCCTTTAGTCGGTCTTTTTTTAGGCTTAATTCTGGTTTTGTGGTATATTATTGCTGACAAAACAGGTTTTGATATAGTTGCAGGCATAGTTGCCGCTGTTATTGTATCTATAGTTACGGGTAATGTCCATTTTGGTGTAATGTTTGATTATTTGGGCAAATCTCTTGCGGCAATAGTTTATATTATGTTTTTGGTAGTTGTTTTTTTGCCGTATACGCTAAAGGAAATTGTAATAGTTACAGGTGTTTTTATACTTGCAAGAGCATTGTCAATTCTTCTTTTTATTGATAATGACTATATGGATGAGGGTATTTATAAGAATTTGGCTTTAAAGTCCCAAAGAATTGCAGTTTCCATAATTACCGTAGTATGGATTATGGCGGCTGTTGCTCTTATACAGATGATGAGTATTTTTTCTTTTATTGCCGTTTTTATAACCAATGCTGTTTTCTATTTTATTTTTTCTCACCGTGCAAGGGTTAAAAAATCCCTTACTGATGATGATATAAATTTGTTTATTGTAACAAGTGAGGCAGTAATACTTGTTGAAATATTTGCGGGAATGTATTTGCCTCGTATTTTGGAAATACTGTAGGGAGGTATAATATGTCGGTAATTATAAGTATTGTTATTGGTTATTTGCTGGATATGCTTATTGGTACTCCTAAATTTATAAGAAAGTTAAGGGGAGTTCTGGGAAATATAATTAAAAAACTTTTTTCAAAGCTCAATTCAAAGATCGGAATAGCTGTTACAATTTGTATCCTTATTTTATTCGGAGGGGGAATATATGCTCTCTTGAGATTTATTGAGTATTATAATATGATAATTTCTATTATTGTAGAAAGTATTGTGTGCTATTTCTGTATTTCGTGCAGAGATATTAAAAACAATGCCGAAAGGGTACATAAGGCTTTGAAAAGAGGTTATATTAAAAATGCGACAAAGCTTTTTAACACTATAACTGATAAGGGCGAAACTGACGAGCCAAGTGAAATTGCTGAAAATATTATTATTATGATTATGGATTCAACAGTTGACAAGGTTATTGCGCCTGTGTTTTATATACTTCTTTTTGGTGGTGTAGGCGGTATTTGCTATAAATTAATTGTGCTTATGAATGACTATACGGGTAATATTTTTCACAGAATATTAAAAAACATAGCGGAGCTTATACCGGTAAGAATTGCTGTTGTTTTTATGTTGATTTCAGAAAAGCTACTGTCTATGGACTGGAAAAATGCCCTTAAAATATTTAAGCGTGACAGATATAATGTCAAATCTCTTAACAGGGGACTTGTATTATCCCTTTGTGCCGGAGGTCTTAATGTTCAGCTTAATTTAAAAAAGTCAGGTGCGGTAATTGGTGACAAGGGAAAGACTGTAACTCATAATGATATTAAAAAAACCTATGAAATGATTAATATATCAAGTCTTTTGACTCTTGTAACATTAGTTGTAATAAGACTTTTAATTGTTATATTTGTTGTTTGAAAAATTTGTTCGAGAATTAGAAAATATTTTCTAAAAATTGTTGATTTTTCTTTTATACTTTGTTATACTTGTTTTGTAACACAGGTAAAAATCTGAGGAGGGTAATGTTATATGAAGGGTGCGGAGAGTGAAATTTATTCTGATATGGCAATTTGTGCCTTGGAGGAACCTCTTGAGTTTACTGTAATGAAGGAGATTATTTCCCGCAATATGACGGTTGCAACTGCTGAAAGCTGTACGGGTGGTATGGTGTCAGCAAGGCTTATTAACTATCCGGGAGCATCAGATGCTTTTGTAAACGGTATGGTAACATATACAAATGAAAGTAAGCACAGGCTTTTGGGAGTAAGTAATGATACCCTTGATAAATATGGGGCAGTAAGTCCACAAACTGCTGAGGAAATGTGTATTGGTGTTGCTAAAGTAAGCGGTACGGATATAGGTCTTTCCACAACAGGAATTGCAGGTCCCGGAGGGGGAAGTGCTGAAAAGCCAGTGGGGCTTGTGTATATAGGTGCAGCAGTTAAGGGCACTGCCACAGTAAAAAAACTATTGTTAAAAGGCTCAAGACAGGAAATAAGAACAGCGTCGGCTAAAGCTGTTATTGAGCTTTTGGGACAGGTTCTTAAAAATTTGGAGGATTAAAATGGCTAAAAAAAGTAAAGTTTTGGATTATAATATTGATGCAGACAGCAAGGAGCAGTCTTTGAAAATGGCTGTAAAGCAGATTGAGAAAAATTTTGGAGAAGGCTCCATAATGAAACTTGGTGATAATATGGTTGACCTTTCTGTTGAGGCAGTGCCTACAGGCTCCCTTTCTCTTGATTTGGCTCTTGGTATAGGCGGTTTGCCAAAGGGCAGAATTACTGAAATATTTGGACCTGAGAGCAGCGGCAAGACTACACTTGCTCTTCATGCTGTAGCAGAGGTGCAAAAACTTGGGGGTACTGCGGCTTATGTTGATGCAGAGCATGCTCTTGACCCTGTTTATGCAAGAAACTTAGGTGTAAATATTGATGAGCTTTATGTATCACAGCCTGATTCAGGGGAACAGGCTCTTGAAATTACTGAAACTATGGTACGTTCAGGCGCTATTGATATTGTTGTTGTTGACTCTGTTGCAGCCCTTGTTCCCAGAAGTGAAATTGAGGGAGAAATGGGTGATGCTACAATGGGCGGTCAGGCAAGGCTTATGTCGCAGGCAATAAGAAAACTTGCAGCAGTTATTAACAAGAGCAACTGTATAGTTATATTTATTAATCAGCTTCGTTCAAAAATCGGTGTAATGTTTGGTAATCCCGAAACCACTACAGGTGGTGCCGCATTGAAGTATGGCGCTACAGTAAGAATTGATGTAAGACGAGTTGATTCCATTAAAAATGGTTCAGAAATAATAGGTAACAGGACTCGTGCAAAGGTAGTTAAAAATAAGGTAGCACCACCTTTTAAGACTGCCGAATTTGATATTATGTACGGAACAGGCATAAGCCATATAGGAGATGTACTTGACCTTGCGGCAAATATTGACGTTATTCAAAAGGGCGGTGCATGGTACAGTTATAATGAAACAAGAATTGGTCAAGGCAGAGAAAATGCCAAGAAGTACTTAGAGGAAAATCCTGAAATATGCCTTGAGGTAGAAAATAGGGTAAGAGAGCATTTTGGCTTAGATGCCATTAGCTATGATAATGATGAAGTCCTTGTTTTGCCTGAACTTGATGAGGAATAATTATGCGTGAAATCCAAATTACCCCTAATGAGCAGGGTCAGCGTATTGATAAGTTTCTTATGAAATATTTAAGTCTTGCGCCAAAGTCATTTATATACAAAATGCTTAGAAAGAAAAATATTAAACTTAATGACAAAAAGGCAGTGGGCAGTGAAATACTTAATAATGGTGATAAAATTAAGCTTTTCCTTGCCGATGAAACCATTGAAAAATTTACTGAAAGCATAAGTATTGTTAAAAGCGGCAGAGATTTTGAATTAGTTTATGAAGATGAAAATATTATTATATGCGGCAAGCCGTCAGGGCTTATTGTTCACCCTGACCGGGAGCATAAAACCAATACATTAAATGATCAGCTTTTATATTACCTTAGCGAAAAGGGTGAATATAATCCCAATACATCAATGGGCTTTGTTCCCTCAATATGTAACAGGCTTGACCTTAATACAAGCGGTATTGTGACAATGGGTAAAAATCTTAATGCTGTGCAGGAGCTTAACAGAGGCTTTAGGGACAGGCTTATTGATAAGTTCTATTTAACTGTTGTTAAGGGTGTTGTGGATAAGGAAGGCACGGTTGAAGGCTATCACTTAAAACTTGAAGGCAATATTGCAAGCCTTAGTAAGAATAATAATGGAGGCAGTTTTGTATGTACTCGTTACAAACCTCTTAAAACTAACGGTAAGTATACTCTTTTGGAAGTTAAGCTTGAAACGGGAAAAAGCCATCAGATAAGAGTGTGTATGCAGTCAATAAATCATCCGATTATAGGTGACAGAAAATATGGAGATAAATCCGTAAATAAGTATTTTTATGATAATTTTAAATTGGATAATCAATTTCTTCACAGCTCAAGAATTATATTTAACCTTAATGAAGGCTGTCTTAAATATTTAAATGGCAAGGAATTTATATTGGAACCAAATGATAAATTATCAAAAATTATCAACAAAATTTTTGTAAAAAATGTTGAATAAAATATTTATTTGTAGTATACTTAAGCTAATTCTATTTTAAAGGAGAAAACGAATGAAAGCAATAATTTTGGTTGCAGGTTATGCAACAAGACTTTATCCCCTTACAAAGAATACGCCTAAGCCATTGTTGCATATTGGCGGTAAACCTATAATTGACTATATTGTTGATGAAATAAATACTTTAGATGCAGTTGATTCTATTTTTGTAATAAGTAATCATAAGTTTGCAGATAATTTTGTTGAATGGGCGGCAAGCAAGTCTAATCCAAAGCCTATTACCGTTATTGATGACGGTACGGATTCTGACGAAACAAAGAGAGGCGCTATTGGCGACATTCAGTATACTGTTGAGCAGGGATCTATTGACGATGATGTTGTTATTATTGCAGGAGATAATTTGTTTACATACAGCCTTAAGGAATATTATGACTTTTATAATGAAAAGAAGGCTGACTGTGTTTGCGTAAAGCAGTTTGATGATATGGAAATGATTAAGCAGCTTGGTGTTGTACTCCTTGATGAAAATGATAAGGTGCTTGATCTTGAGGAAAAGCCTCAGCAGCCTAAGAGTAATAAGGCGGCATTTGCTACTTATATGTATACAAGGGACACGGTTAAGATGTTTAAAGACTATCTTGCAGAAGGCAACAGCCCTGATGCACCGGGGTATTATTTACAGTGGCTTCATAAGAAAAAGCCTGTTTACGGTTATGTTATGAATGGCGAGTGCTATGATATTGGTACTCATAAGGCTCTTGAAGAGGTAAGAAAAATTTACGGTGAGTAATTATTTTAGGCTTTTGCAGTTTGCGAAAGCCTTATTTTTATGATATACTTTTATAAAAAATAATTGGGAGAAAATTATGAAAAAGCTTGATATATATACAGACGGTGCCTGTTCGGGTAATCCGGGTGCAGGTGGTTACGGAGTTGTAATGCTTTACAAGGGGGCAAGAAAGGAACTTAGTCAGGGCTATAAAACAACTACAAATAACAGAATGGAGGTTCTTGCTGTTATAAAGGGGCTTGAAGCCTTGAAGGAGCCCTGTGAGGTGACTTTGTACAGCGATTCCAAGTATGTTGTGGATTCAATAACAAAGGGCTGGGTTTATAGCTGGAAAAAGAAAAACTGGATAAAGTCAGATAAGAAAAAGGCGCTTAATGTAGACCTTTGGGAAAGACTTTTGGAGCTTCTCGATAAACATAACGTTAAGTTTGTGTGGGTAAAGGGGCATGCTGAAAATGTGGAAAATGAACGCTGTGATGAGCTTGCAAGAGCGGCTATTGCAGGAGGAAATCTGATTGAGGATGAAAATTATAGGGGATAAGTTGATATTCAAAAGGTATTTTACACGGCTATTAATAGTCATTTTATAGAGTAACTAATAAGCTAAACACTAATTTGTCTTTAAAGCTAAGTACAGCGGACGTGCAATGCACGCCCCTACAAGCTTCA
>CABVEG010000086.1 GCA_902497185.1 uncultured Eubacteriales bacterium
TCTTTAAATTTATTAATATACCAACCGATATAATTTTTGTTTCTTTTTGCATCTTCTTTATTATAAATTATCCAACCAAGCATTTTTCAACATACTCCGCAATATATTCAGCAACATTAACTCCCGTACAGTCATAAATATTTTTAAAATGTGCATTTGAATTGACTTCACAAACCAAAGGTCCCTTTTCACTAAATAAAATATCCACTCCCCCAAAGTCAAGTCCCAATGCTCTGCAAGCTCTTTTAGCAATATCAATTTCAACAGAATTAGGGGTATAGCTTTCCATATTTCCGCCGTTTGTAATATTTGCTCTAAAATCATTGTTATTGTATCTGAGCATTGAAGCAACTGCCATATCTCCAACCATATTTATTCTTATATCTCGTCCCCTGCTTTCAGCTATAAACTTTTGAAATATAAGAGGTTCTACGGTGTTTTCAACAATGTCAACTGCCTCCTCCAAAGAGTTTGCCATATATACCTGCTGTCCAAAAGAGCCATAGCACTCCTTTATTATTAAAGGCAAGCCAAGCCTCACAACAGCATTTTTAACAAAATCCTTATTGTTATATCCTATATTTCTGTAGGTCATAGGTGCAATAATCGTTTCAGGCATATCAACCTCACCTAAAAGCGCAATATATGTAAGCGCCTTATTATCACAATTTTCAATAGCAGAAGATGAATTAAAAAGCTTTAATCCCATTTTTTCAAGTCTTTTGGCAAGGGGTATATCCTTGTCCCAAAATAGAACAAAATCAGGCTTAACTTCTATTTCATATATATTGGAAAGCTCAGAATTTGTATATACATCAATTGTGTGACCTCTGTTTTCAAAGGCTGTCTTAAGCCAACTGTAAATTTCATTAAATTTGCTACTGTTAAGAAAGCCGTTTACAATTAACCAGCCTGTCATTCAACCTGCCCTCCTTATTATAGATTATACTCCATAAACACAATTTAATAAAGCATAAATTTATTTAAACATTTGACTAACATATAATTATCCATTATAATTAATAGAAATAATTAAGCTGTACATACTAAATATAAAAAGGTAGGATAATATGTTATACGAAACTGAAAAAGAAATTGAAAGAGTAATACTTGTAGGTATAGATACAGGTGATAATGAGTTTGATGCCGAGAGCTGTCTTGACGAGCTGGGAGATTTGGCAAAAACTGCAGGTGCCGAAGTTGTCGGTAGGCTTATACAAAAAAGAGAGGCTGTAAACAGAGCAACATACTTAGGCAAAGGCAAAATTGAAGAGCTTAAAAATTACATTGAAATGGTAGAAGCAACAGGCATAATTTGTGATGATGAGCTTAACCCTAATCAGATAAGAAACCTTGAGAACACCCTTAACACAAAGGTTATGAACAGAACTCTACTTATACTTGATATTTTTGCACAAAGAGCAAGCTCAGCAGAAGGTAAGGTTCAGGTAGAGCTTGCACAGCTTAAATATAATCTCGCCCACCTTACAGGAAGAGGTAAGGAAATGTCAAGGCTTGGCGGCGGTATAGGCACAAGAGGTCCCGGTGAAAAAAAGCTTGAAACCGACAGAAGAAATATAGCAGACAGAATATCTGACCTCAATAAAGAATTAAAAGAAATAGAGAGGCACAGAGGTGTTTTAAGAGAAAAGAGAATAGAAACCGGAGTTCCCGTCATTGCCCTTGTAGGCTACACAAATGCAGGAAAATCCACACTTCTTAACACACTTACAGGTGCAGGAGTTTTAGCAGAAGATAAACTTTTTGCTACCCTTGATACTACTACAAGAGCTGTTGAAACCGAAAGCGGTGCAAAATACCTTTTTACTGATACGGTAGGCTTTATACAAAAGCTTCCTCATAATCTTATAAAGGCGTTCAGAGCAACTCTCGAGGAGGCTAAATTTGCTGACATACTTGTTCACGTTGTAGATGCCTCAAATCCTAAGAGAAGTGAACAGATGAATATTGTATACAAAACCCTTAAAGAGCTTGGAGCCGATGAAAAGCCGGTTATTACCGTATACAATAAAATTGATAAAGAAGGAGTTGAAAAACCTCTCCTTAAAGATAAAATGTCACTTGAAACAATATCCATTTCAGCTAAAAATAACCTTAATATTAACACCCTTTTAGAAAAAACAGAGGAAATAATAAAATCCTTTAAAAAGAGCATTAAGGTTGTTATTCCTTATGATAAAGGACAGCTTTTATCAATTATTCACGGCAGCTGTGAAATAACCGACAGCGAAAACAGGGAAGATGGATATTACTTTGAAATATATGCTGATGAGGAGGCAGAAAACAGGTTAAAAGAATACATTATTAAATAAAATCTAAAATAATATGCAAATTAAGGTGCAGACATATTCTTGGACTCTTGTTAAAGTATTAATCCAAGAGTATGTCCCAAAGACACCTATAAATGCCAAGCTCTAACTACTGAAAACCCCTTTATTCTTTTTCCCCCCCCTATCATTCTTTGAATATTCCATACAGCTGCCAACTTTCTTAAATTTTATCAAATATTTATTTTAAGCCAAAATATTAGGCATTGAATTTTTTATGATAGCAGCAACCTCCCTTTCTTTAATCATACAATCCGTATCTAACCAATGCTTTAACACCATTGTAAAGCCGGCCTGAAAATATATAAAATAATACATAATTTCGTCATTATTTGTTATTCCTGAATTTTCACATCGAGATTTTATAATATTGAATAACGGTTCATATCCTTGAGAAATAGGAAAAGACTTCCTTGCCTGTAAGTTAATTTTATAAAAATACTTGTGCCTTTTGATATGTTCCAAAAAATAAATAAATGATTCTTCGGAAAAAGTATCATAATTTTCTTTATTCACATAACTTTGCAATAATTGTCTGCTCAATTCTTTTTCCATTTTATCCAGCATATCATATATATCAATAAAATGAGCATAAAAAGTAGAACGATTCACTTCTGCTTTTTCACATATTTTTCTTACTGTTATTTTTTCAAATTCCACATTTTTCATAAGGTTCAGCATAGCGGCTTCCATACGTATTTCAGTTTCTTGAAAGCGCCTATTGTTCTTTGTGTTCACAAAAATCACTCCCTTTTATTATTCCAACACAAATTGGAATATTGTTGATTGATTTTACTATTATACAGAATTATAATGTAAATTACAAGATACAAAACAGCACTTGAAAAAATAAAAAAACGGAGGTTATAAAATAATGAAAAAAGAAAACTTTGTATCAATGATTATAGGAACAATAGGAGGAATAATTTTCGCAATAGGAATGTGTATGTGTATGATTTCAGAATGGGATACATTCCAACAGGGAATTATTGTGGGAGCAGTCGGATTGGTAATACTGTTAACTATGTTAATTGTACGCAGAAAAATGCAGGGAAAATCACCAATTCAATTAAACTTAAAGACAGTAGGAATATTTATTTTAGGAATTTTAGGAGCCTTAATATTAGGAGTTGGAATGTGTATGACAATGGTTTGGGAAGGCTTGATGATACAGGGCATTATCGTCGGCATTATAGGAATTTTACTCCTTCTTGCCCTTATACCTGTTTGTAAGGGAAGCAAATAATTGTAAATGTAAAAAAAAGGTGGGGTACATAATGAAAAATGTATTATATTTTATAGGTTCGGTTGCAGGTGTTATAGTTGGATTCTGGGCTATTTGGAAATTAGTTATTCCATTTATCGGACATATATTTTTATGGTTTGCAGGAATCTTATGATTTTAAATACAGACGTTTATCAAATTTGTTTTATTAAATATAAAAAAAATAAAAATTCCGTTTTATATAATCACCAATACAAGCAAATTTTAACAAAGACTTTTCAATTAGCATTGACTTTTTTCAAAATATATACTAAAATTATAATAAACAGTTATAAATTTAATTATAATTTTAACACAATGGAAAGGGTGAATATAAATGAATTATTATCAGAATGCCACAAAGAGAAAATCAACAAGAGCATTTAAGGAAAAGGCTGTTGCGCCTACTGTAATTGCTGAAATTAAAGATTACTTTAACAGCTGCAAAAGGCTTTTACCTGACATAAATGTTAAATTAAGCATTATTGAGCCAAAGTCTGCTCCTAATTTAGCAGGATGTATAGGCTATGAGGACTTTATAATTGAAGCACCTCACTACATTCTTCTCACATCTGAGGAAACATCAGGCTATCTTGAAAATGCAGGCTATATTGGTGAAGATTTAGTACTTAAACTTACTGATATGGGTATTTCTACTTGCTGGGTAACAATAAGCGATACTTTAAAACTTAAAGAGAGATTAAGACTTGCTGACGGAGAATTGCCTGTTGCATTTATTGCCTTTGGTTATGAAAATGCTGTTTCTACAATTAAACGTCTTGATATTCTTAATTTATCAAATGTAACTCTTAAAAAACGTACAAGCTATGAGGCACCAAAACTTTATGTGGAAGATGCCATACTGGCAGAGGATATGGGTATTAAAGATGAGCCATCCACTCTTGATCATTATACAGATCTTTATCAGGCTCTTGTATCTGCCTGCTGCGCTCCATCCTTCCTTAACAGACAGCCCTACCGTTTTATTATAAATGACGGTTTGTTTATACTTGTTGCTCTTGATGATAAGGAAACTGATGAAAATGATGCCCACCTTAATTTAGGTATACTTATGCTTAATTTCTATGGAGTTCTTTCAGAAAGAAGCGGAGTATACGGCAAGTGGGAACTTAGTGTACCTGAAAGTGAACTTGCTAAAATAACTATTCCTGAAAATGGTAAGGTTGTTGGCTGTATAAGAATTTAATACTAAGCAAGCTAAGCTCTTGGAAATCTCCAAGAGCTTTTTTCTGCGTGTCGATAAAATCGACACGCTTGCAAGAAATGCTTGCATTTCTTGCAGTATGCTAAGGTGGGGACCAGCCGTGTAGTTTGCGTTCTTGCTATGCAAGTACACAAACTAGTCCCCGTCCTCGGTCGGGCAAAGCTCGACCTGCGGATTAAAGTCTGCGACGCTTTTGAATTACGGTGTCGCAAAGAAATTCACTATTTCTTGAAAGATTTAGTTTTTGACAGTCTGAGCTCTTGGAAATCTCCAAGAGCTTTTTTGTATATTTAAGTATACTCATTATGTTGGTACTGAAAAATTGTATCTGCAAACTTATTAGGTTATATAAATTTCCTTCTTTTTACATATTTATTGAAATTTTTTCAGAACTGTGATAAAATGTATACAGTTTTTTTAAGGAGGAATAAAAAATGAACACAAAAAAATTATGTTTAATGGGTTTACTTATGGCTTTAACCTGTGTGGCAACTATGATAATAAGAGTGCCTATTAATGTAACAGGCGGTTATGTAAACATTGGTGACAGTATGGTACTTATATGCGCTATTTTCTTTGGTCCTGAATATGGATTTCTTGCCGGCGGATTAGGATCAGGGCTTGCTGACCTTATTGGCGGCTATCCTGCATGGTTTATAGCAACATTTATTATTAAGGGTATTGAAGGCTTTTTAGTTTCAAAGCTTGCTGGCACAAACAATGAAACATTTTTAAATGTAAGAAAAATATTAGCCTGTGCAGCAGGTCTTATATGGATGGTTGCAGGCTATTTTGTAGCTGATGCAATAATTAATGGCAGCGTTATTGCAAGTTTAAAGGGTGTACCAAGCAACTGCTTACAGGCAGTATTTTCTTTTGTGGTTTTTGTTGTTTTAGGACTTGCACTGCACAAGGCAAAAATTACGAATTATATTAAATAATTGAGGATAAACTATTTGTAAACAATGGAAAGAGGGTAAATATATATGGATAGCAGATTTGTGGAGCTTGCTAAAAATCTTGTAAATTACAGTTGTCACGTTGAAAAAGGCGACAGAGTACTTATTAACTGTAACGGTACGTCAGCTTTTCCCCTTGTTAAGGCTATTGTAAGGGAAATTTATAACGTAGGCGCTTATCCTTTCGTTGATATTAAGTCAAATATTATTCAAAGAGAGCTTATAATGGGCTGTAGTGAAGAACAATTCAAGGAAGTCAAGGAAATAGATAATGCCAGAATGGCATTAATGGATGCTTACATTGGTATTGGCTGTAATGACAACACATCAGAGCTTGCCGATGTACCGGGAGAAAAGCAGGCTATATGGAGTAAATGCTATGACAATGATATTCTTGAAACAAGGCTTAAAACAAAATGGGTTGTATTAAGATACCCAAACAATTCTCTTGCCCAAGCCGCAGGTACAAGTCTTGATGCTTTTGAAGATTTTTATTTCAAGGTTTGCAATCTTGACTATGGCAAAATGAGCAAGGCAATGGATAATCTTGTTGAACTTATGAATAAGACAGACAAGGTCAGAATTAAAGGAAATGGCACTGACCTTACATTCAGCATTAAAGACATTTCTGCCATTAAATGCGCCGGAGAAATGAATATTCCCGATGGCGAGGTTTATACTGCACCTGTTAAGGACAGTGTAAACGGCACTATTTCCTATAACACTCCTACAGAATATCAGGGTGTAACCTATACTGATGTTACATTGAAATTTAAAAACGGAAAAATTATTGAAGCAACTGCCAACGATACCGAAAGAGTAAACAAGGTATTTGATACTGATGAGGGCGCACGTTATGTAGGTGAATTTGCCATTGGTGTCAACCCCTTTATTACAAAAGCAATGAAAAACATTCTTTTTGATGAAAAGATAAGAGGCTCTATTCATTTTACACCAGGCAATGCTTATGAAGATGCTGATAATGGCAACAGAAGTGCCATTCATTGGGATCTGGTCCTTATTCAGACTGAAGAATATGGCGGCGGAGAAATTTATTTTGACGATGTTTTAATAAGAAAAGACGGTATATTTGTTCTTGATGAATTAAAGTGCCTCAATCCTGAAAATCTTATATAATAAAAACGGGGCTGTCGCAAATTAGTTTTTTTAGACTAATTTGCACTCAGCCTCATTTTAT
>CABVEG010000087.1 GCA_902497185.1 uncultured Eubacteriales bacterium
CTTACGGTTAAAAACGGTGATATTGACAGAAAGTATACTACATATTCAAGAATTATAATAGCCCTTACTGCTATTGGCAAAAATCCTGAAAATGTTGGAGGATATAACCTTATAGAAAAATTGGAGGATTTTGATAAGGTAACATCACAGGGTATTAATGGTGCAATTTTTGCAGTTATTGCAACTAAGTGCGGAAGTTACAGTAATTATTTGTGTGAGAACTATCTTTCTTATATATTGTCAAAACAAAATGCTGATGGCAGCTTTTCATTAAGTGGTGAGGGAGATATTGATGTTACGGCTATGGCTTTACAGGCATTAAGCTTTTATTCATATCGTGAAAATGTAAAGTCTGCCATAAATAAGGCATTGTTATGGCTTGATAATAAAATTCCTGAAAGCTCTGAAAGCTATTCACAGCTTTTAGTTGCATATACTGCATTAAGTAGTTTTGTAGACAAAGATAAGGTCATTTCTGTTTATAACGAATTAATGAAATTTTCTGTTGATGGCGGTTTTTGTCATATAATGGGAGAGGGATTTAATCAAATGGCAAGTGAACAGGCATCATATGCCATAGTGGCATATGAAAGGTATAATGAAGGTAAGACTTCTCTATATGATATTAACAATAAAAAGGTAACTTTTTTTAAGTAAGGATGGGTTGATGGTTTATAATGATGAACAGATTAAAAGAAAATAAAGAGGCTTTATTGTTTTTGATAATATCAGCTTTTATTTTAAGCATATGTTTTTATTTTGGTGTTAATGAGGCTAAACCTTCTTCTATAATGTTAGAGGAAAATAATTCCGAAGACACAACTGCTGTGGAAATTGTTGTTACTGAGGAAAATACTTCATTGTCGACTACTGCTACAACAACGGAAACTACTACGGAAACAACTACAATAGTTCAGGTTGATGACACTCCCGGTACTATTGAAGTACCTAATCTTGTGCCTGTGGAAGGAGAAAATGAAGAGATTGAATTTACAACAGAGGCTGCAAGTGAAGTGTCAACTTATGGTGTGTGTACATTTTCCGTAAGCTGTAATACTATTCTTAACAATATGGATAAACTTGACAAGGCAAAGCACTCCCTTGTACCTTCTGACGGTGTAATATACAAAACTGCTGATGTAGAAATAAAAGAAGGGGATACGGTTTTCTCTCTTCTGGAAAGAGAGCTTGTTTTAAATAATATTCACTTTGAGTATAATAAGACTACAAGTGTTTATATTGAAGGTATTAATAATATTTATGAGTTTGACTGCGGTGAGCTTTCAGGCTGGATGTATAAAGTAAACGGTGTATTTCCAAATGTTGGATGCGATTTGTATAAATTACAGCCGGGTGATGTTGTTGAGTGGGTTTACACCTGTGATTTAGGCAGAGATGTGGGAGAAACAAGAGCTGTAAATGGTGAGTAGGTAATATATTATGATGGATTTTAAAACACTTCATCCTTTGGTTACATTCATATATTTTGTTATGGCAGCAGTATTTTCAATGGCAGGGCATAACCCTGTTATTGTAGCTATATCTGCTTTGGCGGCATTTCTTTATAATGTTATGCTTAAAAAAAATATAAGGTTTGTAATTGCCGTTATACCTATTATGCTTTTTGTTGCCTTGCTTAATCCTGTGTTTTCTCATAAAGGCGCTACAATTCTTTTTTACTTGGGAAATCCTATTACCCTTGAGTCTATACTATATGGTGTATGTGCCGCATTTATGCTTTTTGCAGTTTTAATGTGGTTTGGTGCCTTTAATATTATAATGACAAGTGACAAAATTATGTATATTTTCGGCAAAATTATGCCTAAAGCCTCTCTTATTATTTCTATGACATTAAGGCTTGTTCCAAGGCTTAAAAATCAGTTAAAGACGATACTTGAATGTCAGAAGATGGTGGGAAGGGATATTAATGAAGGCGGCATTATATATAAAATTAAGGTAAGTGGCAAAGCATTGTACTCTCTTATGGGGTGGCTCCTTGAAAGCTCTCTTGTAACATCTGATGTTATGCAGGCAAGGGGATATGGCAACAAAGGAAGATCAAATTATACAATTTATTCATTTACAAGACGGGACAAGTCTGTGCTTTTTATGGTGCTTGCTCTTTCTGCTTTTGTTATATATGGCTTTATAGGTGAAAAATTAAGGTTTGAATTTTATCCTCTTATATACTGTGAGAGCATTTCAAAAAGTATATTTTATTATTTTTGCTTTTTTGTATTTGCTTTTTTTCCTGTTGTTTATGATTGCTGTGAGGTGGCAAAATGGAAATCATTGAAATCAAAAATTTAAGCTTTGCCTATCCTGAATGCAGCAGGCTTATATTAAATAATGTTAATTTAAAAATAAATCAGGGCGACTTTTTGATTGTTTGCGGTGAAAGCGGCTGCGGCAAAACTACTCTTTTAAGGCATTTAAAGGAAGAAATCTCTCCTTTTGGTGCTTTTAAAGGTGAAATTATAAACAAAGATGTAAATGTAGGCTTTGTAATGCAGGACCCTGACAGCCAAATTGTTACGGATAAGGTATGGCATGAGCTTGCCTTTGGTCTTGAAAATATGGGTATGAGTAATGCTGATATTAAACTTAGGTGTGGAGAGGTTGCATCTTTTTTTGGTATTACAGGTTGGTACCATAAAAATACAAATGAGCTTTCAGGAGGACAAAAGCAGCTCCTTAATCTTGCATCAGTACTTGCAATGAAACCTGATGTAATAGTACTTGATGAGCCATTGTCGCAGCTTGACCCTCTAGCAGCAACGGAGTTTATAAATGCTCTTGTTAGAATAAACAGAGAGCTTGGGATAGCTGTTGTAATGTCTGAACATAATCTTAATGATATTATGGCTGCGGCAAAAAGAGTTGTTGTTATGGATAAAGGTGAAATTATTGCAGAAGATAAGCCTGAAAACATAATGGCTTGTTTAAAGGAAAAATCTCATATTATGCAAGCTGCTATGCCCGGTGGAGTCAGAATACATTCTGCACTTACTGATGACAGAAAATCACCTCTTACAGTTTCAGATGCAAAAATATGGCTTGAGGGATTTACGGATAAAAGATTAAGTATAAATGTTAATGAAATAAGCTGCGAAGAAAATGTTATTGAAGGAAGAGAGCTTTTTTTTGCCTATACTAAAGATAATGATATTATAAAAAATATGGACATAGATATAAGGAAAGGCGAAGTTTTTGCCATACTTGGGGGCAACGGCAGTGGAAAAACAACTGCTCTAAGACTTTTAGCAGGACTTAATAAGCCTTATTACGGCACTCTTAGAATTAAGGGTAATGCTGCAATGCTGCCTCAAAATCCTATAGCTCTTTTTACTGAAAGAACAGTGCTCCTTGATCTTAAACAGATGGGAAGAAATATTGAATATGTCGTTAAGGCTCTTGAAATAGAAGATTTACTTAATATGAACCCAAATGATTTATCGGGAGGTGAACTTCAAAGATGTGCCCTTGCAAAACTTTTGCTTTCCGATGCTGATATTTTACTTCTTGATGAGCCTGCAAAGGGTATTGACGCTTTTATGAAGAAGAAATTGGGACATCTTATAAGAAATTTAAATAAAACTGTTGTTATGGTGAGCCACGATGTTGAGTTTTGTGGGGAATTTGCTGACAGGTGTTCTCTGTTTTTTGACGGTCAGCTTGTGAACAGTAGCTTTACTCACAGTTTTTTTGCCAATAATTTCTTTTATACAACCGGTGCTGCTAAAATTGCGGCAGAGGTTGTCAAGGGGGCAATAACTGTGGAGGAGGTTATTACTGCTCTTGGGGGAAGTGAAGTTATAAAAAGCAACGAAAAGCAAAACCAACAACTTCCCGTTGACATTACAAATAAAAGGGCGGAAAAAATAAAGAGTAAGGCAGAAATAAGAACCATTGTATCGGCTCTTGTTATACTGATTTTAATTCCTTTTGCTATTTGGGTTGGTATGAGGTTTTTTAATGACAGAAAATACTACGCAGTAAGTCTTGCAATAGTTTTTATGACAATGGTGCCCTTTTTTATGATTTTTGAAAGCAGGAGAGCAAGAGCTAGGGAGATTGTAATAGTAGCGGCAATGTGCGTTATGTGCGTTGCAGGCAGGGTTGCTTTTGCGGCATTTCCACAGGTTAAGCCTGTTTCTGCACTTGTTATTATTTCAGGGGTATGTCTTGGCAGTGAAGCAGGCTTTATGATAGGCGCTTTAAGCGGCTTTTGCAGTAATTTTTATTTCGGACAGGGACCATGGACGCCTTGGCAGATGTTTGCTTTTGGAATAATAGGCTTTTTAAGCGGTGCACTTAGAGTGCTTTTTATAAGTAAGGACAATACTCCAAAGAGAATAAGTATTTCTCTGTTTGCTTTTATGGCGGTTATGGTAATATACGGAGGTATCATGAATACGTCAACAGTCCTTATGTATGAGCCTGAACCTACTGTTATGATGATACTTGCAGCCTGTGGTACAGGCTTTATATTTGACCTTACTCATGCTGTTTCTACCGTAGTATTTATATTTTTATTTGCAAAACCTTTGTTTGAAAAAATAGTAAGGGTAAAAAAGAAATTTGGTCTGCTTTAAAAACATTGCTTTTGTAAGTTGTTTTTCTTGCTATTTGAAAAGTATTGTGTTATACTTTTTATGTCAAAATTGAATAAAAAGTGTTGACGGTTATGGAAATCGGTGAAAGTCCGATACAGTCTTACCTCTGCTGTAAGTGTGGACAAGGTCACATTATGCCATTGTTAATTTTCAATTAATGAGAAGGCGTGATTAAGGTTGAAGCACAAGTCAGAATACTTGCCGTTATGACTTTTTAGAGCATACTCTTAGGTGGAGAGTGTGCATATTTCTATTTAAACAAAAAAGGAGGTCTTTAAATGATTAAGACAAAATTTAGTCGTTTTGTTGCAATGCTTACTGCACTTATAATGGCATTAAGCTTTAATGTTATTGCAAATGGTGCAGATACTATCACCTTTATTGTAACAGGCGACAGTATTCACAGTGAGGGAAGTCACAGCTCTTATGAGGAGTGGATCAACACCTCCTATGAATTAAATGGTGAAAATGTAGGAGAAATAATGCAGAATGTATTAGCTCAAAATGGCTATACATGCGATTATTCAATAGGCGAGTGGGGAGGATATTTAAATTCCATTACAACTCCTGAAGGCAATACATTAGGTGCATATACTAATGGTTCCAAGAGCGGTTGGATGTCAAGCGTCAATGATGTTATGCCTGATGTTTCAATGGATCAGGTATATCCAAGTGCAGGAGATGTAGTTGAAATATTTTACATTGATGATTATGAGGCTGAAATTTACGGCTATTATTCAACTATTACGGTTACTCCCGATACTGCAAGCCTTACAGTATATAACAGTGAGGGTGCTGTAGTTGAGCCAAGCTGGGGTTCATATTCATTATTTAATGGTAAATACAGCTATAATGCAAGTGCTGAAGGCTATGTTACAAAAACTGGTGACTTTGTTGTAAGCGGCAGTGGAGTTACATTGGATATTGTACTTGAAAAGGCAAATACTTCTGATGATACCACAACAGAATCAACTACGGAAGAAACTGTTGATACAGGCATTGAATGGGGCTTATTCAGAAAAAATACTTCAAATAACGGTATTGTAAATGGGGATACTCCAAATGAGAAAAACGCCTCTGTTAAGTGGGCAACAAAGCTTAAAGATGACTGGTCTGCCTTTAGCGGTATTGCTATAGCAAATGATGCTGTTTATACGGTAACAGGTTCAACTGTTTACAAACTTGATAAAAACAGCGGAGATATTATTACAAAGGCTAACCTTGACAGCTCTATAGGTTATACTTATTTCATTGCATACGGCGAAGGAAAGGTATTTGTTCAGCTTAGCAAGGGTGAAATTGAGGCTCTTGACAGCGATTTAAACAAACTTTGGACAAGTGCTGTGCCTATGGGTGACAGTAATGGTCAGGGAATTTCACCTATTTATTATAACAACGGAAAAGTTTACTCAGGTACTGTTAATACATATGGAGGCAAGGGCTATTACTACTGCCTTAATGCTGAAAACGGCGAATATATATGGACTGTCGAGGGTGAACAGGGCAGTTATAACGGCTTTTACTGGAGTGGCTGTGTAGCTGTTGGCGATTATATTGCTGTAGGCGGTGAAGGCGGCAGCTTATATTTAATTGATGCTACTGGAAATATTTGTGATACATTTAAGGCAAGTTCTGATATTCGTTCAACTATAGTATATGACAATGGATTACTTTATTTTACAGATAAGTTAGGATATATATATTCAGTTGCTGTTGAGGGAAATAAATTTGGCGCATCAAAATCAGTCATTATAAATGAAAGCGCAATGTCTTCAACAAGTACTCCTGCAATTTATGACGGTAAAATTTATGTAGGTGCAGGCGGATATTATCCTAAGGGATATTTCAGTGTTTTCGATACGGATTTAAATCAGCTTTACACTGTTGAACTTCAAGGCAACGTTCAGTCATCTCCTTTAGTTGCAGTAAATGGCAGTGATGTTAAGGTTTACTTCACCTGTAACAATGCTGAAGGCAGTTTAATGATTTATGACGGTACTGCTGTTAATAAGCTGATTGATACGACTGATTATGCAAATTACTGCATACATTCGCCTATAGCTGACAGTGAGGGTACAATATATTATCAGAACGATTCAGGCAATGTTGTAGCAATAGAAAAGATTGCTGAGGAAACAACAGAAGCTACAACAGAAATAACTACAGGTAATGTAACAGAGGCTACAACGGAAACAGCTACAGGTAATGTAACAGAGGCTACAACGGAAACAGCTACAGATAATGTAACAGAAACGTCAACAGAAGGTGCAACTGAAACATCAACAGAATCAACCACTTCATCAAATGGTGGAATTGTTGAAGATGATGATATAAAAGTAGGATTTTCTCTTGTAGGTGATAGTACATGGGT
>CABVEG010000088.1 GCA_902497185.1 uncultured Eubacteriales bacterium
GAGGCTTCACAGGAAGCCGGTGCAGAAGAAATTTGCGTTGTGGTTGGTCATCAGTCCGCTATGGTTAAAAATACTATAAAGGATTTATATGATAACATTAACTTTGCTGTACAAAAGGAACAGCTTGGTACGGGTCACGCTGTAATGCAGGCAGGAGATTTTATTAAGGAAGGCAATATTTTAGTGCTTTGCGGTGATACTCCTCTTATTACTGCTGAAACTATTGGAAAACTTTGTGATTTACACGAAAGTCAGGGAAATAACGTAACTGTTGTTTCAATGGTCGTAGATAATCCTACAGGATATGGGAGAATTATAAGAGAAAATGACAGCTTTGCCAAAATTGTAGAACAAAAAGATACAAATGATGAAGAGGCTAAGGTTAAGGAAGTAAATACAGGTGTGTATATATTTAAGGCGGAATCATTAAATAATGCCTTTGAAAAACTTGGCAATAACAATTCACAAGGCGAGTATTACTTAACTGATACTCTTGAAATAATTAAAAACGATGGCGGTAAGGTAGGCATTATGGTTGCTGATGATGAAAAGGAGTTTATGGGTGTAAATTCAAAACTTCATTTATCTCAGGCTATTGCTGCTATGAGGGACAGAATTAATACTAAACTTATGATTGAGGGAGTTACAATTACTGATCCGTCAAGTACATATATTGGTAAGGACGTTAAGATTGCTCCTGATACTATTATTTATCCGGGCTGTATGTTCGAGGGTAAAACTGTTATTGGCAAGAGCTGTATTTTAGGACCTAACACAAGAATTACATCATCAACAGTTGATGATTGTGTTACTATACAGATGAGTGTTCTTATTGATGCTAAGGTTAAGAGCTTTACTACTGTTGGTCCTTTTGCTTATTTAAGACCTAACAGCTGTATTGGCGAGCATTGCAGAATTGGTGATTTTGTTGAAATTAAAAATTCCAATATTGATGATGGTACTAAGGTTAGTCATCTTACTTACGTAGGAGATTCTGATGTAGGAAAGTGTGTTAACTTTGGCTGCGGTACTGTTACCGTTAATTATGACGGCAAAAATAAGTACAGATGCAAGATTGGCAACGAGGTATTTATTGGATGTAATACTAATCTTGTTGCTCCGGTTGAGGTTGCTGACAGAGCTTATACGGCAGCAGGTTCCACTATTACAAAAAATGTCCCTTCTGACAGTTTGGCTATTGCAAGAAACAGACAGGAAAATAAAGAAGGCTGGAGAAAAAAAGTTAATAAGTAATGTTAAGGGGCTGATTGCAATTATTATAAATCTAATTTGCAATCAGCCCCTTATGTAATATCTATTGCAGACCTAAACTTATTACAAGTCCTTTGTTAACTTTATCCATCATAGGGTCATCAAGAAAACCAATTTTTTCCCTTAGTCTGCGCTTATCAATAGTTCTCAACTGCTCAAGGAGTATAACGGAATCCTTGGTCAGGGAATAATGATGGCTGTCTACTTCAATATGAGTAGGCAGCTTTGCTTTGTTTATTTGTGATGTAATTGCTGCACAGATAACAGTAGGGGAATATCTGTTTCCTACATCATTTTGAATTATAAGTACAGGTCTTATGCCGCCTTGCTCAGAACCTATAACGGGACTAAGATCGGCGTAAAAAATATCTCCTCTTTTAACAATCATAATATCACACCTTATTTGGTAAAATTCTTCTTATGTGATAGTATGCTCAATATATTTTATTTTAAACATTAGTTACCTTTTTTTGTATTTATAATTTCACCATTTTTAATATATACTCTGGGCACTCTCTTGCCTACGTTACAGACTATTTCATAATTAATGGTGCCTGAAATGGCAGCAAGCTCTTCGGGCGAAACCGTGTTCTTGCCGTCGCTTCCCATAATTATTACACTGTCGCCTTCATTGACATCAGGAATTTCAGATACATTAATCATCATCTGATCCATACATACATTGCCTATAACAGGGGCATAGTGACCTTTTACAATAACTCTTGCCTTATTTGAAAAGGCTCTTGAATATCCGTCAGCATAACCTATAGGAACTGTTGCAACCTTGGTTTTTTTTGTTGTAAAGTATGTTCTTCCATAACCTACACTTACGTTTTCTTCAAGATACTTAACATAGCTTATTTGGGATTTAAGACTCATTGCAGGTATGAGGTTAATGGGGTGACTTACCTCATTACTTGGGTACATACCATATATAATTATGCCGGCTCTTACCATATCAAGCTGCAATTCAGGCATATCAAGTATTGCGCCGCTATTGGCACAGTGTCTTATAAAACCTTTATAACCCTTGTTTTGCAATTTATCAGTTACAAATCTAAACTTTTTATACTGTACATTTGTAAAAGTTTTGTCTTTCTCGTCTGAAGTAGCAAAGTGAGTAAAAATACCTGTTACCTTTAGATTAGGAAGTGCAAAAATCCTTTCAATTTCTTCAATACTTTCATCATTAGGCAAAAAGCCGATTCTGCTCATACCGGTATCAATCTTTATATGTACAAGAGCAGTTTTATTAAGTCTTACTGCTATATCAGACATAAGTTTTGCCGTTTCATATCTGAATACAGCCTGTGTAAGATTGTAGTTTACAACTGTTTCAAGCTGCCCTTCAACAGTATTTCCTAAAATAAGAACTGGTACCTGAATACTCCATTGTCTTATCTGCACACCCTCATCACAGGTAGCAACTGCAAGCTGGTCTGCGCCGTTATAAAGGCATACTTTTGCAACCTCTTCTGCTCCGTGACCGTAAGCGTCTGCCTTAACAACAGCAAGGAGCTGTGTTTTAGCTTTAATTCTCTTTTTTATTTCTCTTATATTGTTTCCTATGGCATCAAGATTTATTTCTGCCAGTAGTCTGTGGTATTCATACATTAATAATCATACTCCCTATTTGTTGATTTGAAAATCCTTTTCATCTAAATTACAATTATAAACGAAATTACTGAATTCTGCAACTATTCTTTCTTTATTGTTTTCATCATATATTACAAGCTGCACAGGATTCTGGCTTTCATTGTCGACCCAAAGTTTTTCTGATGAAAGGAGCTTATTTCCTCCTGCCAGTTTTGCTTCAAGGACTGTACAGCGACTTTCATCAAGGCTTGCTGTTTCAACTCCTACGTCTTTGCTTTTAACATAGTTTTCAATAAAGCTAAATAAAAGTATTTCACGTCTTGATGCTTTATCTTGTGGATTTATGCTTATTTTGTTATCTTTTAGATTAGGATTGTAGTGCCATACCATTTTACCATCATACATAATAACATTGTCCTTGTATTCATCAGGCTTTGATGTTTCTATCCTGTAGCGTCCGTCACGCCCTGCCTTGTGACTGGTTTCATAGACTGTTTCACCCTTATTTGATATGTATGTAATTTTACAATCAGCTGAATAGCTTTCCATAGCCATTAGCTTATCCTGTATTGTCGGATAGGAATTTTGGCTTTTTGTGCAGCCTGTTAAAATAAGAATACATAAAAATAAAAATAGTCTTTTCATAATAACTCCCTGTTTTTTATAGGTAAATTATATGAAAAGACTAAATTATTAATTACTTCTTTTTCTTTTCTGTCTTAGCAGCCTTTTTATCTGCCTTAGCCTTTTCCTTCTTAGCTTTTTCAATTTCTTTAAGCTGTTCAGGAGTCTTCATACCTATCATATTTACAATATAAAGACCGGCAATTTCAATCTTGACAGACTTATTTACTGGAAGTGCGTTATAAACTCGCTTGTCTGTAATAAGTGTAAGAATCTGGGGACCGATTTTAACCTTAACAAAGTACATTTTCATATACTTGCTCCATTTAGGTACATTTTCGGTAACCATCTTAGGCAGTGATTTAATATTTGACATTCTATCTCTTGTTTTGTTTATAATATAAGCAGTTTGCAGCATTTTATGCTGTTCAATCATTTCATTTTGCTGATTCATTCTCTTATAGGCTTTTTTGTTAAGAAAAATGAGTATGCCTGCAATAACTGCAATAATAGCAACAATTAATATAGTCCAGTCGCCCCAAGTCATTGACCTTGTCCTCCTTTCGTTACATTAAATTAAAAATATTCCATTTTTATAATTATCTCATTATTGACAGCTGTTGTCAAGTCAACTATAATTAAATTAGTGATTTTTTTTAAAAAGGAGGTATATTATGGCAAGGATTTCAAAAAAAATGAAGTCAAAGGTTGAAAATGTACTTTCACTTCTTGACAGTATTTATCCTACAGAGGATAAGTGCTACTTACATTATACTAAGCCCTATGAACTGCTTATAGCAACGATGCTTTCTGCCCAATGTACTGATGATAGAGTTAATATGGTGACGGATAGTCTTTTTAAGAAATATACAAGTCTTGAATCCTTTGCACAGGCAGATTTAAAGGAGCTTGAAAAAGATATACATTCTACAGGATTTTATCACAACAAGGCTAAGAATATAATTGCTGCGG
Organism: uncultured Eubacteriales bacterium; assembly: GCA_902497185.1. Classification (GTDB taxonomy): domain Bacteria; phylum Bacillota; class Clostridia; order Lachnospirales; family CAG-274; genus Gallispira. The sequence goes on from CABVEG010000088.1 coordinate 4,465, forward strand.
CAAATCAGCTTATAGATGAGTATAGAGGTGAGCTGCCTTCAGATATAGATAAACTTACGGCACTTGCAGGTGTTGGAAGAAAAACCGCAAATGTTGTAAGAACACATATTTTTCATATTCCAAGCATAGTTGTGGATACTCATGTTAAGAGAATAAGCAATAAGCTGGGATTTGTAAAGTGTGATGATCCTGTTAAAATTGAGTTTGAGCTAATGAAAATTTTTCCGGAGGACCATTGGGGAAGGTATAATACACAGATTATTGCCCACGGCAGAAGTATATGCAAGGCAAGAAAGCCTGACTGTGAAAATTGTCTGCTGAAGGAAGAATGTGACGATTACAATATTAAAAAGTAATAATTTGATTAGAAAAGGAAAGTTTTTATGGATAATGAGCTAAAATTTACACATTTACACGTCCATACGGAATTTAGCCTTCTTGACGGTTCAGCCAAAATTAAGGAGCTTGTTAAAAGGTGTAAAGAGCTTGGTATGGACTCTCTTGCCATAACAGACCACGGTGTAATGTATGGCTGTATAGATTTTTATAAAGCCTGCAAGGCAGAAGGTATAAAGCCTGTTATAGGCTGTGAGGCTTATGTTGCCTCAAAATCACGTTTTGATAAGGATGCAGGTGAGGAGAATTTTTATTATCACCTTGTGCTTCTTGCTAAAAATCAGCTTGGCTATGAAAATCTTATTAAAATGGTATCCTATGGATTTACGGAGGGCTTTTATAAAAAGCCTAGAATAGATTTTGAACTATTGGAAAAGTATCATGAAGGTATTATTGCTCTTAGTGCCTGTCTTGCAGGTCCTGTTGCAAGAACTGTATTGAGAGTTGGCTATGACCGCATCCTCTGCCTTTATATAATGGCTATGACAAGGCAAAGGAAATGGCTCTTAAATACAGGGATTTGTTTGGAGAGGATTTTTATTTAGAACTTCAGGATCATGGTATGGCTGAACAGAGGCAGGTTAATCAGGCTCTTATGCGTATTCACGATGAAACAGGCATTCCTCTTGTTGCAACAAATGATTCTCATTATATAAAGGCAGAGGATGCGGAGGCACATGATATTCTCCTTTGTATTCAGACAGGTGTTACCGTAAATACTCCTAACAGAATGAGATATGAGGGCGGTCAGTTTTATCTTAAATCTCCCGAAGAAATGTATTCTCTGTTTCCTTATGCAAGGGAGGCTTGTGAAAATACTGTTAAAATTGCTGAAAAGTGTAATGTGGATTTTGAATTTAATAAATATAAGCTGCCAAAATTTGATGTGCCTGAAGGTTACACTCCTTTCAGCTATTTAAAGGAGCTTTGTGAAAAGGGTGTTGAGGAAAGATATGGCGAAATCACAGCTGATCTTAGAGAAAGACTTAATTATGAGCTTGACACTATTTCATCAATGGGCTTTGTTGAATATTTCCTTATAGTTTGGGATTTTATAAAGTACGCAAAGGATAATGATATTGCCGTAGGTCCGGGACGAGGCTCTGCGGCAGGCTCCATTGTTGCCTATGCTCTTAAAATTACGGACATTGACCCTCTTAAATTTAATCTTATTTTTGAAAGATTTTTAAATCCCGAGAGAGTTACAATGCCTGATATAGATATTGACTTTTGTTATGAAAGACGTCCTGAGGTTATAGATTATGTTATAAGAAAGTATGGTGCTCCTCAGGTGTCACAGATTATAACATTCGGTACAATGGCGGCAAAGAATGCTATAAGAGATGTTACACGTGCTCTTGATTTGCCTTATTCGGAAGGTGACAGAATTGCTAAAATGATTCCTAATGACCTTCACATAACAATAGAAAAGGCTCTTGAGAAAAATCCGGAGCTTAAAAATATATATGACAATGAGCCTCAGGTTAAGAGGGTAATAGATATGAGTATGAAGCTTGAGGGGCTTCCAAGACATACCTCAACTCATGCGGCAGGTGTTATTATTGCAGATAAGCCTGTTATGGATTACGTTCCCCTTAACCTTAACATAAAGGATAATTCTGTAACTACACAGTACATTATGACTACCTGTGAGGAGCTTGGTCTTTTAAAAATGGATTTTTTGGGCTTAAGAACACTTACGGTTATTCAGAATGCTTTTAAGGAAATAAACAGAAAATATCATAAAGACTATAACCAGTACAATATAGATTATAATGACAGGGAGGTTTTTGACCTTATATCAAGCGGTAAAACAGACGGTGTGTTTCAGCTTGAAAGTGCAGGTATGACTTCATTTATGAAGGAATTAAAGCCTGACAGTATTGACGATATTATTGCCGGAATTTCTCTTTATCGTCCGGGTCCTATGGATTTTATACCTCAGTATATAAAGGGCAAGAGGGATAAAAACAATGTAACCTATAAGCATCCTCTTCTTGAGCCTATATTAAAGGATACATATGGTTGTATAGTATATCAGGAGCAGGTTATGCAGATAGTTCGTGACCTTGCAGGATATTCCCTTGGCAGAAGTGATAATATGCAACAACAGCATAGG
>CABVEG010000089.1 GCA_902497185.1 uncultured Eubacteriales bacterium
TATTATTTTTTTAAATAAACTAAAGGCAGAGATAAAAATATGAAACGACCGGCATTACTATTTATGATATATGCAATAATTGGAATACTTTTCGGTATTTATTTTAATAACAGCATTGTTTTGCATTTATTTATTGTAATTGTTATTTTATCAAATTTGATTATAGTTGTATATTATAAAAATAATTTTTTTAGCTGTTTTATGATTGTTTCTGTAATTTATTTTTTTATTGCCAATAACGCTGCCACACCTAAAAATTTACAAATTAATAATTTAGCCAAATCAGGCGAATCAGTTAATGTAGAAGCTACCATAACCGATAAACTAAAAAAATATGACAACTCTACCCTTTATATCATAAAAGTAAATAAAATAACAACTGAAAATGATACATATAATGACAAGGTTTATATGTATATGTATGTTGATAAAATTTTAACAATTGGTGATGTTATTAACTTTGATTCAGTTCTGCGTTTGCCTTCTCCTAAAAGAAACGATTCTGATTTTAATCAAGAATTTAACTATAAAATTAAAAACATAAGCTGTAAGGTATATGTTTCAGATATTAATATTATAGGACATAAAAATGATTTATTAACTTTTTATAATAGTATTTCCTGTAAAATTTTTGATAAGCTATATAAAATATATCCTGAAAAAGAAGCCGGTATACTTGCTGCTATGATACTTGGAGATAAAACTAATATCGATAATGAAATTTATGAATTATACAGGCTTGCAGGTATAGTACATATTGTTGCAATTTCAGGTTTACATATTTCCATATTTGCTTGTATTTTACTCACTTTACTTAGATCTGTAAACATAAACATTTGGATTTCTAATGTTATCGTAATGATTTTTATGCTATTTTATTGTATATTTACAGGTTGTAGTGTATCTGTTTTAAGAGCAACAATTATGATGTATATCTATATTTCCGGTACATTTTTAGGGACAAAATATGATTTGCTTTCATCAGCATCAACAGCTTGCTGTGCCCTTTTGTTTTTTAATCCATATTATATATTTGATATTGGATTTCAGTATTCATTTACAGCTATCTTTGCTATTGGTTTTACATCTGAAATTATAAATAAATACGAAATTAAAAACAAATATCTAAGCAGTTTTATAGTTGCATTTGCCGTAACTATTGCCACAAAACCAATTACTGCTCATTACTTTTATTACATAAACATACTTGATGTTTTTGTAAATATTGTAGCCATTTCTTTGATGGAAGTAATATTGGCATTTGCTTTAATGTCCATTGCCGTATCATTTATATATGTTGGAACTATTAAACTGTATACTATACCTGTTATACTATCTTTAAAAATTATAGAGAATATTGCTGACCATTCTCTTTCTATCCCCTACTCCCAAATAACTGTTGGTTTTGTTCCTTTAGTTATTATTATAATATCATTTGTCATGCTTCTATCTTTGTATGCTGCTTTTATGGTAAACAAACTTTATAGTATTTTAGCTTGCCTTTGCATCATTATTGTTACAGCTTCCTTTGTTTTTAGGTATAAAGGGTTTGAAGCAGACTTTATGTATGTTGGTCAGGGTGATTGTACAATTATAAGAGATGAAAAAAGATGTTATTTAATAGATGCCGGAAGCAATACTTTTAGTCCAACAGGATCGAAAATACTAAGCCAGCTTAAATATAATGGAATTAGTAAAATAAATGGAATTTATATATCTCATATGGATTATGACCATATGGGAGCAGTTTTAGAAATCGCTAATGATATATCAATAGAGAACATTATTGTATCAAAGTACTGTGAACATAATGAAAATTATTTTGATTTAATTAGCACAGCTGCTGAAAACAATATAAATATTATTTATACGGACAATGGATATAGCGAAAAATTAACATATAATATGTATATAAAACTTGTATTTACAGATACAAGTGCAACAACAACCAATGACAGTTCAGCGGTATATTCCATATCATATAAAGGTAAAAAGATTCTATTTACAGGTGATATTTCTACGGAAACAGAAGAGAAATTTATTGAATCCGATATAGATGCTGATATATTAAAAGTACCCCATCATGGCTCTAAAAATTCGATTTCTAAAGAATTTATAGATAAAGTAGATCCTATAATTGCCGTAAATTTTGCAGGCTATAATAACATATATAAGCATCCATCAGAAGCTACAGTAGAACTTTATAGGGATATGAAAATACCATTTTTAAGCACTGACCAATATGGTATAATTAAAGTAAGAATCGATGAAAATGGAATATATTATAAATGCATTAATACTAAATATAGGTCTATTTATGAGTTGATCTATTGATCCCGACCGAGGATGGGGACTGGTTTGTGTACTTGCATAGCAAGAACGCAAACCACACGGAGGGTCCCCGCATTAGCATACTGCTAATGTAGAAAATATTAAAACAAAGTCAACTGGTCAGTTTCTCTCATATTACCTAAAACACCTGAATCCTTCAGCATCTGTATATTGCTTTGCCCAAGACCTGTTCTCTTTTGAAGCTCCTCTATTGTTTCAAATTTACCATCTTGTCTAGCTTTTACAAGGGATTCAGCAGCAGTAACACCAAATCCTGATATTGTACATAAAGGCGGAAGTATATGCTTACCGTCTTCCTTATCAACCACCTTAAACTTTGTAGTACCTGATTCATATAAATCTATAGGTGAAAACTTTATACCCCTTGCATAAAGCTCAATTACAAGTTTAAGCATATCAGCAGTTGTTTTATCCTTAGCACTTGCCTCCTTACCCATAGCCATAATTTTATCATAGGTTTCTCTTGCTTTTTGTTCTCCAAAGCACATTATACTGTAATCAAAATCATCATATTTAACAGAAAAAGTTGCTGCATAAAATGCCTCGGGATAATTAATTTTAAAATAACCTATTCTAAATGTATTAGTACAGTAGGCTACAGCATGACCCTTAGGAAACATATACTTTATCTTTTTACAACTTCCAATATACCAGTCAGGCACATTATGCTCACGCATAAGCGCCTCCTCATCAGGGGTAAGTCCTTTGCCCTTTCTAACATGCTCCATTATGGAAAAGGCATCCTTATTAGGAACATCGTGAAGCTGAAGATATACCATAATATCATCTCTTGTAGGTATAACTTCATTAAGTGTGCATGTACCGTTTGCAATAAGTTCCTGTGCATTTCCGTTCCAAACATCCGTACCATGGGACAAACCTGAAATCTTTACAAGTCCCGAAAATGACTGAGGCTGAGTCTCAACCAACATACCTATAACAAAAGGTGTGCCAAATTCAGGCAGTCCCAATGAACCTGTTGGGCATCCATTAATATCTTCAGGAGTTAAGCCAAGAGCTTTAGGGCTTGTAAAAAGTGACATAGTTTCCTTATCATTCATTGGAACTTTCAACGGGTCAAATCCTGTAATATCCTGAAACATTCTAAGTATTGTAGGAACATCATGACCCAGCATATCAAGTTTTAATAAGCAACTGTCAATGGAATGATAATCAAAATGGGTTGTCTTTACACCTGACTCAGCCTTGTTTGCAGGATGCTGTACGGGACAAAATTCATAAATATCCGTATAATCAGGCACGACAACAAGACCTCCGGGATGCTGTCCCGTAGACCTCTTTACTCCTACACATCCGTTTACCAGACGTCGCTTTTCGGCTCCCTTCATATTTATGCCCTTTTGCTCACAATATTTCAATACATAGCCAAATACGGTTTTATCCTGCAATGTAGCTATTGTACCGGCTTTAAATACGTGACCTTCACCAAAAAGCTCCTCGCAGTATCTGTGGGCTCTTGTCTGGTCCTCACCTGAGAAATTAAGGTCAATATCAGGCTCCTTGTCACCGTTAAAGCCTAAGAAGGTTTCAAATGGTATAGCCTGTCCATCCTTATCCATTTCTGCACCACAATGAGGACACTTTTTATCAGGAAGGTCAAAGCCTGAATTACCTGCAACCTTTTTTACCTCCTCTGACGTGAAGTCAGAATACTTACAATTAGGACAAACATAATGCGGATCAAGAGGGTTAACCTCTGTTATACCTGCCATTGTTGCAGCAAAAGAGCTACCTACAGAGCCTCTAGAGCCTACAATATAGCCGTGAGCATTTGAATCCCACACAAGCTTTTGAGCAATTATATAAAGTACGGCATATCCGTTGCCTATAATTGAGTCAAGCTCCTTATCAAGTCTTTCCTCTATGTTTTTAGGCAAAGGGTCACCATATATTGACTTAGCCTTTGATGTTGTTATTTCTCTTAATTCTTCATCTGAACCTTCAATAATAGGAGGACACTTTCTATTAGGTACGGCATATATACCGTCCTCTATCATATCAGCCACAAGGTTTGTGTTTGTAACAACTATTTCATAAGCCTTTTCAGGCTCAAGATAATTAAATTCTTCAAGCATTTCATTAGTTGTTCTAAAATAAAGAGGTGCCTGTATTTCAACATCTTCAAGCTTAAAGCCCTCGCCTATTTGCACTATTCTTCTGTAATCGGCACATTCAGGGTCTATAAAATGAACATCACCTGTTGCTACAACAAGCTTATTATATTTTTCACCCAACTCAACAATTCTTTTGTTAAGCCTTATAAGATCATCCCAATCCTTAACTGTCTTACTGTTTTTCTTTGTATTGCCAATCATATACTGATTATTAGCCAAAGGCTGTACCTCAAGGTAATCATAAAAATCTACAATTTCCCTTAAATCCTCATCAGGCAAGTCATTGTATACAGCCTCGTATAAATCACCTGCTTCACAGGCAGAGCCTAATATAAAATTATCTCTGTACTTCATAATTTCAGACTTAGGAAAATGAGGTCTGCCGCCTCTCACCCCAAAATACTTTATATGAGCATCAGAAACAAGCTGATAAAGATTTTTAACACCTGCCTGATTTTTAGCAAATATTATTATATGGTATCTTTTTCTTATTTTAGTTTTATCAATATTTTTTGCACCTAATTCGTTTAGCCCGTCAACAGTGGTTTCGCCTAAACCCTTTAGCATTTCGATAAATTTAATAAAACACTCTGCTGTTGCCTCTGCATCATCAACGGCTCTGTGGTGATTTTCAAGTGAAACTCCAAGCTCATTACATATTGTGTCCAACTTAAAATTGTTAAGTTTTGGAATAAGTGTTTTTCCTAATTCAACAGTGTCAATTATTGTATTATCAAGTAATATATCTTTTCTTTTTGCAAATCTTTTTATAAATGCCGTATCAAAACCTGCATTATGAGCAACAAGCACGCTATCACCTATAAATTCTAAAAATTCAGGCAAAATTTCATCTTCATCAGCGGCACTTTCCACCATATCGTCATAAATACCGGTAAGTTTAGATATTTTTTCCGAAATATGTTCATTTGGATTCACAAATGTTGAATATCTGTCAACAATTTTACCATTACATACTTTTACTGCACCTATTTCAATTATTTTATCTGTGTTGGTATTCAATCCTGTTGTTTCAAGGTCAAATACAACATAGTTACTGTCAAGGCTTTGCCCTTTAGGCTGTTTAACAACTGCACCCATATCATTTACCATATAACCTTCACAGCCATATAATATTTTTATACCTGATTTTTCCGCTGTGTGCATAGCCTCAGGGTAAGCCTGTACAACACCGTGATCAGTTATTGCTATAGCCTTATGCCCCCACTTAACTGCCCTATTTATATATTCGGTTGCAGTTGTAATGCCGTCCATCATACTCATATTAGTATGTAAATGAAGCTCAACCCTCTTTTTTTCTGCATCATCCATTTTCATAGGAGGAGCAGAAGCAGAATTTATTGAATTTATTATGAGAACCTGTTCATTATTTTCATATTTATCATAATCAAGATTGCCATGTATTTTGGCATAACTTCCCTTTTTCAAAAGATTTTTAAAGCTTTCCTTATAGTCTTCGGGAGAACAAAAAAGCTTTAACGGCACACAGTCTGTGCCGTCATAAATATCAGTCTTTACAATATAACCGCCTTTTCTTGTTTCGGTTATTTCTGCATCTGAATAAATTTTACCTTCAACGGTAACAAGTCCGTTAACAGAACAAGCCTCTTTAATTGAAATAACTTCATCAGTAATTTCATCAGTCTTAGGTGATCCTGTTTTAACACGTCTTTTAAATTTACCGTCACTTACTACAGGTGCAGGTGTTGATGTATTATTAGACTGAAAGGCTGAACTTTTATCTGATAAGGTATTATCATCAGCCGTTGCTGCTTTAGCCCGCTTTTCCTTTAACTTGTTGTACTTTTCTATTTCTTTGTCATTTAAAGGTCTGTCTATAAATTTAACCTTTAAATCTATTTTAAGTCTTTCACTTAATGCCTTTTCAATTAAATGGTTAATGCCAAGTATTTCAAATGTTTTATATGTATTGTTTTCAACGGCAATTATAAGTGCATTGTTTTCAATATGCCACTTTGCTCTGTTAAAGACAGATGAACAGCATATACTTTTTTTGTATACTATTTCTGACAGTTTAATCCAGTATTTTTCAATTTTTTCTTTGGGAGTAAGTTCAGACATAGGGTAGCATATAGAAGCATTTACCTCGCTTACACCGGGAAAGCTGTCAATAATATCCTTTTTTAAGTCTTCAAGGCAGCTTTCGTCTACAAATTTATCTGATTCCAAAGCAATATCCATAGTCTTTGATTGAAACCAAACTTTTACATTAGAAACAACTGCATTTTTTAAATTACTTTTTACATTTGCTGAAAGACGCATCCTGCCAAAAACATCTTCAAACAAAGCATTTTCCATATACATCACCCACTTTTAGAGTTTCTCTATTTCCTCCATGAGCGCATCAAGCAATTTATCCTCAGGAAGCTTTTTGAGAATTTCTCCTTTTTTAAATATCAAACCATATCCATTGCCGCCTGCAATGCCAATATCAGCTTCCCTTGCTTCTCC
>CABVEG010000090.1 GCA_902497185.1 uncultured Eubacteriales bacterium
GCCTTTGTTATACTTTTCTTTATGGGCGTCTGCTTTAATCCAATATTAAGTGTAATAGGCAAAATAAAGAAGGCGTCTAAAATATTCCTTGGCATTTTGCTTGCATTTGTAATGACAATCGATTTTTTTAAAAGCTTTTATAAAATGTATAAAACTAAGAGTCTTAATGAAAGATGGAGAATATACGTAGTAAATCGAAAACTGCAAAAATACAGCTTTACCGAAAAAAATGCAGTGTGATTATTAAAGGCAAATAAAGATTTAGAACGCAACTAGAATTCATAAATAATGGATTAATTAACTTTCGTATTCAAATATATAATAAAACAATAGCCAGCTTAGATACATAATCTTAACTGACTATTGTTTGAAAGTTTGAAAAACTTAAAGTACCACCGGTTAATTTTATAGTTGACTGACCCGACGGGCTTTGCTATTTATATTTTATAATTCGATTACTTTTGGTTCGTCGGTAAATGAATAAATGGTAGCTGTGCCTTGTTCAAAATAGAACACTGTCATTAGATTATCATCAACGGTGTACATACTGCTCAAAGCTGCATTGTTGTCATTCATCATAGCTACTCGTGCCTCACGGCGCATATCCTCTTCAACTTCTCCTTCAACACGAATCCATGTCCCATTGTGCATACCGCAAATTTCTACTTTCTTGTTCTTTTTCATCTGTTGGTATACTTTTTTTCTGTTATTTGTGCCAAAATAGAGCTTCCCCTCATATTCACAAACGGCGCCAAAAGGACGAACGTGAGCCTGACCATCCTCACTTGTTGCAAGATAAAATGTTTTGCAAGACTTCAAATACCCAAATAATTCTTTCTTTGCCAAAACTCCTTTCAAAATATTGTGGGTTGTTTTTTTTAAAATTTACGAGTATAATTATATATTATAATAAAAATATTGCAAGTACGATATTTAATGATACCGGTATCAGAAAGGAACGTGTATATGGCAAAGAAAGAATTATTTGGAGTATGTCCTTATGTAACAGCTCAAAAAGTACTTACAGGAAAATGGTCTATGTATATATTGTATCTTTTGACAGAGGGACCAATACGCTTTAATGAATTACAAAGACGTATGCCTGAAGAAATGACACATACTACACTATCAAGGCAGTTGAAAATGCTTGAGGAGGAAGGGCTGATTATCCGTATTGAATATCAGCAAATACCTCCTAAAGTTGAGTATCAACTAAGTGAAATTGGAGAAAAATTCAGAAAAGTTTTAGATGTCCTTGAAGTATGGGGAAAGGAATACATAGCATATTTGAATTGTGACAAAAGCAAATCTGAATAGAATATTTATGTCTATCAAATGCTTATGTGTTACCTTATTTCACATAAGTATAGACTTTGGCTTGCCATTGCATAATATGGTACAGTTATTGTTACGGTTGACATTATTTATTTAAAAAAGTATAATTATATAAAATTATAATGGAGGTTTTAATATGAAAAAATATGTTGCACTTATTGCCTTAATTGGAATTACAGGCTGTGGCGGGACAAATAATGATAAATGGGAAATTACAACAACGGAAACTACAACTGAGTTTGAATATGATACTGAAACGGAAGAGTATACGGAGATAACTGATAATGAGGATGAAACGGAAATTTTAACTGAAACTGAAACAAAAGCTGTAAAGAGCGGAAGTGATAAAGCTGAAGCTGTTGAATCTGCTACAAAAGCTGAAAATTTTGAAAACAGTGATACCTATGATTCTTTAAAAAGTCTTGCTTCAAATGCAGGCTTTGATATAGTCTATAGCGGAAATACGGTTACATTCAAAACATATATTACTGATGATACTATTGATTATATAAAGGATAAGGATACAACATATTATGATAAATGGGACGAGCATTGCGGTCTTTATGAAGAATTTTGTTCAGAGGCTATAAGGGCGGTTAAGGATGGTGGCTATTCATCTGATGTTAGTGTTGCATTTGAGGTAGTTGGCAGGTCTGATAATCAGGTGTACTACAGAAATGAAAACGGTACAAATATTTATAATGCTTACGATAATTAAAATCGGTTGTAAATCGTGCAATTATGTGTTATAATTATCAAATATAAAATTGCAAAGGAGTTTTTTTATGAAGAAATTTATATCAATTATGGTCGGAATGTGTCTTGCAATAGGTATGTTTACAGGATGTGGAACATCAGAAACCCAGCAGTCTGCTTCAAATGAAGAAATGGTAACTGTAGGTATCGGTCAGTTTGCTCCTCATGGCTCGCTTGACAACTGTGTTGAAGGCTTCAAGCAGGGAATGGCTGAGGCAGGATATGTTGAAGGTGAAAATGTTACTTATGACTTGCAGAATGCTCAGGCTGATATGGCTAATACAAATCAGATTGCACAAAGTATGGCAACAGGCAAAGCTGACCTTATTTGTGCTATAGCTACACCAATGGCACAGGCTTGCTATAATGCGGCAAAGGGCAATGTTGCTGTTATTTATACAGCTGTAACTGATCCGGTAGCGGCTGAACTTGCAAATGAAGACGGCACAAGTGTTGGAAATACAACAGGTACAAGTGATAAACTTGCAGTTGAGGCTCAGCTTGATATGATAAGAAAGTTTATGCCTGAGGCAAAGACTATTGGTATATTGTATACAACAAGTGAGGCAAATTCAGTAAGTGCAATTGCTGAATATAAAGAGTTTGCTCCAAACTATGGCTTTGAGATTGTAGAAAGCGGTATTAGCCAGACTAGTGATATTCCACTTGCGGCAACTGAACTTGCAGGCAAGGTTGATTGTATATCAAACCTTACTGATAACACTGTTGTAGCTGCTCTCCCAACTGTTCTTGATGCTGCAAACAAGGCAGGCATTCCTGTATTTGGCAGTGAAATTGAACAGGTTAAAAATGGCTGTGTTGCAACGGAAGGTCTTGACTATGTTGCTTTAGGTAAGCAGACAGGTGCTATTGCGGCAAGAGTATTAAAGGGTGAAAAGGCAGAAGATATTCCTTTTGAAACAATTACGGAATACAGCCTTTATATTAATTCATCAGCTCTTGAAAACTTAGGTATGTCTTGCCCTGAGGATTTAAAGGCAACGGCAACAGAGGCAGAATAGGAGTAAAAAATGGCTTTAGTATTAAGTGTGCTGGAGCAGGGCTTTATATATGCAATGCTTGCTCTGGGTATATACATAACTTATAAAATTTTAGATTTTCCTGATCTTACAGTAGACAGCAGTTTTCCTTTGGGCGCTGCTGTCTGCGCTGTTATGGTTAAGGCAGGTATAAACCCTTATTTTGCTTTACCTGTGTCTTTTATTGCAGGCGGAATATCAGGTCTTGTAACAGGCGTTATTCATGTTAAACTGAAGGTAAGAGATTTGCTTTCGGGTATTATTACAATGACAATGCTTTATTCAGTAAATCTGCATATTACATCAGGTCAGGCAAATGTACCTATTTTCAGTAATGATACTATATTTACGCTGTCACCTATTAGAAATATTGCAGGTACGTATAATACGGTTATTGTTATTTTTGTAATTGCTCTTATTTGCAAGATTGCTATGGACTTGTACTTAAATACTAAGTCAGGTTTTCTTTTAAGGGCTGTTGGTAACAATGAAACTGTTGTAACGTCACTTGCAAAGGATAAGGGAACTGTTAAGATTATAGGACTTGTTATTGCTAACGCACTTGTATCTCTTGCAGGTTGCGTAATGTGTCAGCAGCAGAGATTTTTTGATATATCTATGGGCACGGGTACTATGGTTATCGGTCTTGCCTCAGTTATTATAGGTACAAATGTATTTGGCAGACTTGGCTTTTTAAAAACAACAACTGCCGTAATTGTTGGCTCTGTAATTTACAAGGCCTGTGTTGCCATAGCTATTGCCTGTGGTATGCAGGCTATGGATATGAAGCTTATAACAGGCGCTCTTTTCCTTGTTATATTAATTGTCAGCAGCTTTAAAAAGGGAGGTGCTGATAATGATTAAATTAACCGATATTGATAAAATTTATAATAAGGGTACTGTAAATGAAACTCAGCTTTTTAACAAGTTTAATCTTGAAGTAAAGAAAAATGAGTTTTTAAGTATTGTGGGCAGTAACGGTTCAGGTAAAACCTCTATGCTTAACATAATTTGCGGTTCTATACCTATTGATGGCGGAGATATTACAATTAACGGTAAATCCATTGTTAAGATGAAGGATTTTCAGAGATATAAAAAAATAGGCAGAGTTTACCAAGATCCGGCCATGGGTACCTGTTCATCAATGACTATTCTTGAAAATATGTCCCTTGCTGATAATAAGGGAAAATTTTTTGACCTTACCAGAGGCACTAATAAAAAGAGAATAAATTGTTATAAAGACTTGCTTTCACAGCTTAATCTTGGCCTTGAGGATAAACTTGGTGTAAAGGTTGGTCTATTGTCCGGAGGACAAAGGCAGGCAATGGCGCTTTTAATGTCTGTTATGACTCCTATTGATATACTTATACTGGATGAGCATACAGCAGCCCTTGACCCTAAGACGGCAGAAATCATTATGGAGCTTACAGATAAGGTGGTTAAAGAAAAAAGTATAACTACAATTATGGTAACTCATAATTTGATGTATGCCTTAAATTATGGCAACAGACTTATAATGATGCATGAGGGTAATGCTATAATGGATCTTAATGCAGAAGAAAAGAAAAATGCTGAAACTCAGGATTTACTTGACGTGTTTAATCAAATAAGTCTTGAAAGGGGCAATTAATATGAATGAAAATATTGTTCCTAAGGCTAAAAAGAAAAAACTGGATGAAAGTATTGTTGAAAAGTACAGACTATTAAGACTGAGTTTTTCACAGTCTGATGCCTTTTTATATACAAGTATAGGCACAGATAAAAATAAGGCTGTTGATATAGACAGACTTTTATATGATTTAAATTATAATATTTCTTTAATGGAAGAAATAAAGAATGATATAGAGAGGATTTATGGCAGTCTTTTGCCTGATAAGGAAGAAAAAATTAATAGTGTAGTTAAATTTACAAGAAAATGAGATGCCATAGTTGAGGCATCTCATTTTTATTAAAATTTGCTGTCACTGTCAAGAAGAAGCGATACGGATAAGTTACCGTTTCTGCATCTTAATTCATCAATAAACTCCTTTGTTGACACATCCTTTTTTAATATGAGCTTGTAGTCAAGCTCGTAAATGCTGCCAAGGTCAAGGGTTGAAACCTTTATCAACTTATGGGAAACAGAATGCTTTTCTATAAGCTCATCAAAGGCACCTTCAAAGTCGAGATTTTCAGGTACAAGTATTTTCAATACTCTTTTCAGAGTTTTTGTGCCGCCGAATTTAAGTTTTGTAAGTATTGCCATTACTGCACAGAGGAAAAGCGTGAATATGACTGCACATAAGTAGTAGCTTATTCCACAGGCAAGACCTATAGCAACAGTTGCAAATATATATGCTATGTTTTTGGGACTTCCCGGTTCACTTCTGAAACGTACAAGGGCAAAAGCACCACTTATGCTTAAAGCTGATGCAATACTGTTGCCAACAAGCATAATTACAACGGCAGCTACTACAGGAACTATAACAAGAGTATAGCAAAGACTGTGGTTATAATCCTCTCTGTCGGCTGTGTACATATATGTAAAGCTGACTATAAGTCCCAGTATAAAGGCAACAATCATAGTTTCTATTGTGTTTATATTTGAGTATATAACTCCCGTAATGTTATTAAGCATATTTTCTTATCTCCTTATATCCATTTTTAATGTAATTAGTATATTCTGTGCCATATTTTGAAAAGCTTGTTTTTTCAAGGTTATATTTTCTTAATATTGCAATAAACCACAAAGGCATTCTTTCGCTGTATTTAACCTCCATAATCATTTTATCTTCATCAATAACTCTTTCACCGAAAACACCGTATTCAAGATTTGTATCTTCTCTTCTCGATATAATATTTTTGTCAAAGGTTAGTCTGAATTCGGGATTTTCTGCACCAAAGAAAGCACGTCTTTCATAAGAAAGAAAAACCTTTGGTTGGATTTTGTAATTTTTTATGGAATAGCTTAATTCCTGCATAATTTGCGGGTTCATATATTCCTTTATTTCACCTATATTGCCGGTAGCTGCAAATTTGTAGGCTTCGTGTAATTTAAGTGTTGTTCTTCTTTTGTATACGCATCCTTTAAATTTTTTCTTTATTTCAAGAAAAACAAATGAATTTTTGGAAGGTGTTCCATAGGAACGTAGCCTTATTTTTTCTTTGTATTCAGGCTTTTGCAATGATGTTCTTATTAAATTATTGTCTTCTGTGTCATAGTAAATATTGCAAATTTGATAAAAGCTGTTATTTTTGCTGTATTCGTCAGCTATAATTTTATTTGCTGAATCCCTAATTATATTTTCGTATACTTCTTTAGTTACAATATATTTTTCTTCTTTCCTGCTGAAAACTTCTTTAGCCATAATATATCTCTCCTTTCAAATCACGTTTTTATTTTACATATTCAAAATTAGACTGTCATTTTATAAGAATTAGAAAATAATTAGAATTTACATAAATTTTACACAGAAAGGTCAGAATATATAGGGGTGAATATATGCGTGAAAAGATATACCATTTAATATTAAAATCAGATAAAAGAAGTATCAACTATATTTATGATATTTTTATATGTTTTATTTCGTTTTTAAGTATTTTACCTCTTATGTTTAAAAGAAATCTTCCCAGTTTTCCATTAATTGAAAAAACAACAGTAGCTATACTTGCTCTTGACTATATTTTAAGATTTATGGTAAGTGATTATATAATAGGAAGAAAGAGATTGAGCTTTATTATTTATCCTTTTACTATTGGAGCGTTTATTGACCTTATTTCTCTGTTGCCTTTTGGCAGAATTTTCAGAGTATTCAGAATATTCAAGGTTTTAAGGTATATGGATTTCTTCTTA
>CABVEG010000091.1 GCA_902497185.1 uncultured Eubacteriales bacterium
CAAGACTGCTGTTGTTGTGGATCTATCTGTGTATCCCGCCTTATCATTAGGCACCTTACCGCAATAATTGTCATTAAATAATACAGCAACATCATTACCGATCTGGTCAAGAACTCTGATTACCTGATTTAAAGTAAAGTCCTCATTTTTGTCCTTTGTAGTGCTGACAAAAGAATTAATGTCCTTTAATACTCTTACATCATCGCCAACCTTATGTAACACAAACTTGCCTGCCTTTAATAAAGCAGTAAGCTCAAGCTGAGTATAATCGGTATACACATTATACTCACCATTATAAGTAGTATTAGCAAGGCTCTTGTTTACGGCACAACCTGCACTTGCACCTGTAACCCAGTAAACAATTTCGTTACCGCTTTCGCCGTCCTTTACACTGTTTGCAACATTAATAACACCCTCATAATCAGCAGCATAATTAGACACAACAGTCTGAAACTTAATACCGCTCTCATCACGTAAACGTTTTGTGTACTCCACATAGAGCTTTTTAATTGTATCATCAGCAGAAATACATCCTAAAGTATTAAAACTATAGCTTTCAAGAGCATTTAAAGCCTTCTGATGAGCAGTAGCACTTGCTGCTGTAACATCTGTACCGCCTGTCATATAAATGCCTGCTGTTTCATAAAGTGTTGCATCACTGTCATAATCAATGTAATCACTTTCAAGGTCTGTAATAACATTTACAGTCTGTTCTTCCACTGTTTCGCCATTAAAAATTGTCTTTACATTATAATCATAAATTGTAATATTGGCACTATACAGCTTAAATGTAGCACCCGCAAAGCCAATATAATAAGTACCCTTCTTAGGAATTTCAAGTGTTATGGCATTTCCGCCTGAATGATTAACAATATTATCAACGCCTGCAGTTTCAATACTGTTAAAATTCTCATCATAAAGACCAATATCCCATGTTGTCTGAGTTGTACTACCCTCACCTAAAGCATCTCCGTTTGCACAGTACAATGTAATTACTGCCTGTCCCAAAGCCTCAACTTTAAGAGCGTTATATATTCCTTTAGTAGAAGTACTGTTTATTTTTCCTTTTATTTTCAAAACATTTTCAAAGCTTGTACCGCCTACAGTATCATTTACATTCTCTACAGTAATATCAGCCTCCCCAATCACTGAAAAATATGGATTAAGTACATATGATTCTATTGCTACACTCATTGTATTATCATGCATTGTACCTACTTCCATATCATCAGCAGACACAGTTGAATTTATTTTTTCACTTACACCTACAACATTACAAATACCATTACCCAAACTACCGCCATACTTAGCAGTACCAAAAGCATTACTTGCCTTTACACCACCGCCGTTAAGTCTGTAAGTATAAAAAGTAGTAGCATTAGTAAATAAATCTCTTAAGCCCTTTAATTCATCTGCATCGTAAGCATAACCAAAATTCTTAAGGCTGTTTTTAATAAAATCCTCATTAGTAACCGTAATAACCTGATTTTCAGGACCCCAGTCAAGAAGCATTGGCATAGCTGCATAACCCCTGTCCGATACGCTTGCATTAGCTCTCTCCTTGCTTATAAAATTAATGTAAGTACCGGGTAAAGTTTTGTTCTGTGTTGTAAAAGTACCGCCACCTAAAGCCATAATTAATCATCCTCCTTTAAAATTAAATCCACTTCATCAACACTGTATCTTTTGTTATCTTCAAGTACAGCACCAAGAAGGTCCCTGTACCTTGAATATTTTTCAAAGCGTAAAATACTTTCCTTTGAAAATTTCCTTACCTTCTTTTTAGCAACAGAAGCCTCTGTTACTGCTGTTTTTGTTGATTCATCAGTTTTTACTGCTTTCTCAACATCTGCAACATCTTCCTTAAAGACATCAGCCCCTGTAACCTCCGTAACTTCAGTCTTTAAAACTTCATTAGGCTCCGTTGTTTTTTCTTTTGCCTTTTTTCCGGCCATTTAATTCATTCCTTTCAATTAAAATATAGTTTCTTCATTTTGACAGCCTCATCGCTAACCCTTAAAACAGGGAATTTGTATGTAACCACAAAGCTCAGAATATTTTCCTGTACCTGAGAGCTTGTATCACTGCCCCACCTGAGAGTATTTTTCTTTACTTCAGATTTCATATCTGTACCTCTTATAAGCCCCTCATCGGTAGTAATATAATTAAGCACTTCATAAAGCCTGTCAGTAACATCGTTGTACTCCCCTTTGTAATCCTCAGACAGTGGTAAATAATAAACCTGCATTACCTGACTTCTTAAAAGCCTGCCTTCACTTACACCTGCCATGAGCTTTTCCTCCTCCGAGGTGCTTTTACAAAATATAAAAAAACAAGGTGTAATTAATCCCTGCTTTACATTTTCCGTATATATACAGTAATCCTCACCAAACTCATTGTATATAGCCTGAGACATTGCGTCAATAATACTCTTTATAATCATTAAATCACCTCGCAAACCACACTTTTTCTGTAGGAGACAGTTTCTTCAGTGGGGACAGTCCCCACTGAAATTGCCAGCTCACATCCCCACAAAAACGCCCCTAAGCCTTACTCTCATACACCGTAAGCATAACCTCCTGATGAGAAGGATAAATAAGAGGCTCACCGGAGCATTTAAACATAAGCACTCTGTCAAGGTGCTTAACATCAATCCTGCTTCCTGCCTTAATAATTAACTCAGGAGCCATAAAGAGCTTAATAACCTGCTTTTTGTAATCAGCAGTTTCGCTCTGACTTGTATTAGCATCTGTCTCATAGCTGAGCTTACAGGGGCAATCCTGAATAACAGCCTTTTCCTTAAAGCCTGTGGATTTGTTGTCATTAATAACCTGACAATATTCATATACTGTGCAGCTGTCAAAATACAAACTCTCAACAGCCTTTCTGACCCTTGTATTAATACCTGCCATGCTACCACCTGACTTTTCTAAAAGCAATAAGCTCATTATCCCTTTTGCAAAGCCTGTCCAAAAGAGCATTAAACATACTTATAGCGCTGTTACTGTCCCCTGTACTGAATTCAACAGTAACATCACCTTCTTTAATACTGCTTAATCCCACATTGTCATAATCAATACTATCACAAACCTGAACACCAATACTCTGCTTAGTCTTAAGTAGAGTGCCTGCCGCCATATCCACAGCAACATAATAAAGCTCAGCAGGAATTTCAGTTATATTGCAAAAATTCTTAATATACTGTTCAGTACCGTTTATTGCAAACTGTAAAGTTACGGTATCCCCCTCATTAAGATTGTAGCCCAGAGTATTTAACCTCTCCACTACATCCTCGCTTCTGATATTCATAGGCATTAACCCTTTGAAATAATTCTTGCAATAGGAATAGCCTTGTGATTAATGTACTTTGGAGTAGTACCTCCGTCATTAACAAGCTCCCAGTTAGTTCCTTTCTTTAACTCTGCATCAGTTGGTGAAAGTGTTGCCTGTGACTTCTTTGTGTAGCTTATACCAAAGGGAGCATAACACTTTCTCTGTCTCACATAGAGAGTGTCCTGACCGCCGTTTACGGAAGGATTTCTGTCCATTTCATAAGGTACCTTAGCACCAATATTTTCATAGTCAAAGGCACCCTCACCAAGAATATAAGTAGTATACTTTGTATGAGCTGCCACAGCTGTATCACCGCTGCCGCTTGCAGCAACATTCTCAACAGGCATATCATCATCAATAATAACGGTACGACCATTCCATGTAGCAAGAGTTAGATCCCTCTGAACGCCATGTCTGTCAGTCTGCTTTAAATAAGCAAGAAGGTTTAAGTTTTCAAGATTAGTGGCAACAGCAGAATGCATAATAGCAAGCTTAAACTTGTTCTTGTTGTCGCCGCCTGCCTTCTGAATAGCAGAATTAAGAGTTGCAGGACCTACTAAGCCCTCACCCTCACCTGTAATATCAAATGTATGATTATTAACAAATTCAAGGTTCTTAGCACCTGTCATAGAAAAAATACCCTCTAAAATAGCAAGTAATGTACTCTGGTCAACAGCGTCAAAATATTCAGACACCTGATTAGCCACATTGTCCATAAAGCCTGCACCGCCTGTAATATCCTCAGAAAAATCCATTTCAGTCCAAGCCTTAGCTCTGCCTACTACAACAACACCTCTTTCGTATGTAGTAGTACCTGTCGCAGTAATATCAGTCTGACCGTCATAATTAAGGACCTCACCGTCCAAAAGGTCATACATAGGTAAAATAGCATAAGCCGTACCTGACTGAGAGCTGAAAGCATTTCTGATTTCAGCATTACCTCTTAAAGCCCTGCTCTTAATAAGTTCATTCTTTTTAAGCTGGGGCAATCTTTCCACATACTTACCAAAAGCCTGTGGATTAAATGTTTTTGAATCAAATTTCGCCATTTTCATTCCTCCTTATTTATAATTTTTTATAGCAAAATTTATGGAAGCAAAGGTTGATCAACCAATGTATCCTTAAGCATTTTACAGAGAAAAAATCCTCCGAAAAGTATTTAACCCATAATAAAAGACACCCTGCCATATAGGGTTATAAAACATAACCACTAAAGCAAAGTGCCTCTTAAAAAAATATTTGACAGCACCAATAAATTTATGCTATCATTAAATCACAAGAGGGAGCAACAACTGTTGCCTTTCCCCTTTGAACGTATTTTTATTTAACCGTCCTATGGTTCAGATAGGGCGGTTATTTCTTTGTTATGGACACTATTATTATAGTTACAAGTAATGTAAAAACAATTATGTATTCCATATTTTCACCCCCTTTCCGTAAGGGAGTGGAAAAGACAACCGCCGTTATCCCCTCTTGCTTATATTCAGTATACAACATTTGTCGTATTTTGTAAAATATTTTTCACACCAATTTAACTTTTATATAAGTCTTTAATATTTCAACACTGACCTGAAATTATTAAATCAGATCTTTACCGGGATTAGCCTCCATATAAGCACATAACTGAGTATAATTCATATCATCCACATTAACAGGGTCATCCTCATTGCTGCTGCCAATATGTGCGCCCTTAAACACATCAGTATTAAATAAATACTTAGTATCCTCGCCTTCCCTAAGGGCTTTAAGCTGCTCATTAAGCCCCGTAATACAGCCATCCTTTGAAAGCTTAATGCCATCCATATCAAGCATAGCCTTGCAGGCCTTTAAGGTCTTAGCACCTGCATTGGTCAGAGCCATATCAATAGCACTGTTAATTTTAAGACTTTCAATTTCAGCCCTGTGCTTTTCATCAGCAGCCCTGCTGTCCTGCTCAAGGGTTCCAATCTTTTCTTTAAGGGCATCATAATCAGCCTTGGAAACAAAATTGTTGATTTCCTCATTATAAATCTCCAAAATAGCCTCCGCCTGCTCCTGATTAAGCCCCTTAGCAATTAAATCCTCTATCTTCAAAATACTTTCCTCCTAAATTTTTTATAAAAAATAAACTGACAATAACATCTACTTATCTTCAACAATTTTCATATTTATTTCCTTTGCAAAGTTAAAATACCATAAACCGTACCCACCCTATCAAATCATAAACAACCACCACTTTCATTACATCAAAAAAGCACCTAACATATTTGTTAAGTGCTTAAAATATATAAACTTATTTCAAAAATTCCTTTCAATACCACTACGAACCAAATAAAAAAGACAACCCTAAAAGGCTGTCTAAAAAATATCCAATCTATAACTTACAGTATTACCATTTACTGCTTAATATACTTAAATAACTGTATCAGATATTCACCATTAATATCTGTTTCATCCCTGTCCAATGTACGCTTACCAAATACTGTAAATCCATTGTTCTCATAAAACTTAATTAATTTAGGATTATCTTCACACTCCAAATATGTAAACTTACCACCAATTTCATTTTGTATCAATTTTATCTTATTCAGTGCCAAGTCCAATAATTCGCTTCCCTTAATCAATGTGTCGTTACCATTAGCAAAATTTTTACCTAACTGACCTATTAAAGGAGCAGAAAAAACACATTTTTTATCTTCAGGGTCCTTATCCCCAAATCTAACAACTTTTTTCCATAGCGTATTTGTCACAGCTCTTTTATATACAGCTATATGTCTGGGAGCAATAGTATAATATCCAACTAATTCCTTTGATTCCCCCAACCCTTTAGATTTAATACGACTATAAACAAGATGTGTACGAGATATTCCCTGCTTATTAAATATAATAGCCTTTTCTCTTAAAAAATTCTCAACATCTTTATTTAAAGGACACTCAAAAGAAGAGAGGATATTCTTAGTTTCATCCTCTCCCAATTGTTTAATTACCTCATTTAAATTCATAGAAAATAATGTTGACTCAATTTCTAAATCATTCATAACACTTACATATTAAAAAACTTATTTATTTCTTCTCCCGACAATTCTTTACACTCTCTTTTCACTGTATCGTTACTTACATTATTTCCGGCTCTTGTTAATGCAACATCCAGAGCATTAACAAAATCAAGAGCAAATTTTTTATCCCTAATTTCAACATCTTTTAACATACTCTTAGTTGCCATACAATCACCTCCAATAAAAAGAGTTTATAATACATTATAATTAATTCTTATAACCTTTGAGACCCCCAAATAAGAGCTTACCTTCTATTTTGAGCATAAAGGGTACTAAGGTAGTCATATTCTTACTTTAAACAAAATGCCATGCAAAATTAAGTAAGCATAGCAGCAGGAAGTTTTCCTGTAATATAATTATATATTTATTTTAAATAGCTGTCAACAAATTTAT
>CABVEG010000092.1 GCA_902497185.1 uncultured Eubacteriales bacterium
ACAAAAGCTGATGTAAGTGATATTTTAGAAACTACAACTGACAAAAACGTAAAAGAGGTTTTGAAAATTAGACAGGCTCTGGGCAAGACCAGCACAGCAAAATATGAAGCAATGCGTGCGAGTGTTTGCTCTGATGAAAGACTAAGAGGACTCTTACAGTTTTACGGTGCAAACAGGACAGGCAGATGGGCAGGACGTATTGTGCAGCCACAGAATTTACCTCATGACCATCCTGATGATATTGAAGGTGCAAGAGCTCTTGTTGCTGAAAATGATTATGATTGGTTCAGCACTCTTTATGATGTACCACAGACACTTAGTCAGCTTATTAGAACAGCTTTTGTGCCATCAGAGGGCAGAAGATTTATAGTGTCAGATTTCAGTGCTATTGAAGCAAGAGTAGTAGCGTATCTCGCTGATGAAAAGTGGCGTCTTGATGTATTTAAAAATAATGGTGATATTTATTGTGCTTCAGCAAGTCAGATGTTCCATGTACCTGTTGAAAAGCACGGCATAAACGGGCATTTGAGGTCAAGGGGTAAGGTTGCTGAGCTTGCACTTGGTTATGGTGGTTCTGTTGGTGCTTTGGTGAGTATGGGTGCTTTGAAAATGGGTATTCCCGAGGAAGAATTACAGGGAATTGTAACTGCATGGAGAAACAGTAGTCCAAACATAGTTAAATTCTGGTATGAGGTAGATAAGGCTGCAAAGGAAGCTATTAAAGGTAAGCCCTCTGTTATAAGACATAATATATCATTTTACAGAGAGAGCGGTATTCTGTTTATAAAACTGCCGTCAGGACGTAGTCTTGCTTATGCTAAGCCAAGTCTTGGTATTAATAAATTCGGGTCTGAATCTATTTGTTATATGGGTATGAATCAGACTACTAAGACTTGGGAAAAACTTGAAACCTTTGGCGGTAAGCTTGTAGAGAACATTGTGCAGGCAGTTGCAAGAGATTGCCTTGCTGAAGCTATGATAAGGCTTGAGAATAAAGGCTATGAAATTAATTTCTCTGTGCATGATGAGGTTATACTTGACGTTCCTAAGGATACCGGTTCTGTAGAAGAAGTTAATACTATTATGGGGCAGCCTATAAGCTGGGCTCCTGGTTTAAATTTAAAAGCTGATGGATATGAATGTAATTTCTATATGAAAGATTAGAGGGGGGGGTAAAAGTTGAATAAATATTCAATTTCAGTTGGTAAAAGCAGATTTCAAAAGGTGTGGAACAAGGCTACAGTAACATGGAAAGAGTTGGTTACTAAACTGTCTACCCCACTTAAGACTAAGGAAACTTCAGGCGAATTTGCCAATATGTCCAAGAGTGAGCAGGATAATATTAAGGACGTAGGAGGCTTTGTAGGAGGTAAGCTTAGGGATGGGATAAGGAAATCAGATTCAGTTATAAGCAGGTCTGTATTAACCCTTGATGCGGATTTTGCAACTGATGATTTTATTGATAATGTAGATATGTTTTCTTATTATTTTTACTGCATATATTCCACCCATAAGCATACTGCAGATAAACCGCGCTATAGATTAGTTATTCCTCTTGATAGAGAAGTAAGCCCTGATGAATATGAAGCTATTTCAAGAAAAGTTGCGGAGCAGGTAGGTATTGAACAATTTGATGATACTACATACCAAGCACATAGACTTATGTATTGGCCATCAGTAAGTCAGGATGGAGTTTTTGAAAGCACCAGCGGTGGCAGTGACCCCTTAAATGCAGATTATGTACTTGGTTTATATGATGATTGGAAGGATGTATCGCAGTGGCCAAAAAGCAGCAGAACAATTAAGATTTTTGAAAGAACTCTTAAGAAACAGGAGGATCCTTTTACAAAGCCCGGGGTTATAGGTGCTTTCTGCCGTTGTTATAGTATTGATAATGCAATAGCCGAATTTTTACCGGATGTGTATATCCCTTGTGCTAATGGCAGATATACCTATGCCGCAGGTTCAAGTTCAGCCGGACTTGTAATTTATGATGATAAGTTTGCCTACAGCAATCACGCAACAGACCCTGCAAGTAATAAGCTTTGCAATGCTTTTGACCTTGTAAGAATTCATAAGTTTTCAGATGAGGACAAAGATGTAAAGGATAATACACCAATTAACCGTATGCCTTCATATAAGGCAATGATGGACTTTGCAAGAAATGATAATAATGTTAAGATGCAGATTTTCAATGACAAAGTGGCGTCAGCTACTGCAGAATTTACAGGCGGTGAAATCCCTGATAATGAAGCAGACAAAGATTGGGTGTTGGAACTGCAGCCGGGAGATAACGGAAAAGCTTATGCCAATACCATAGCAAATGTAGTGCTGATATTGTCAAATGACCCTATTGTTAAAAATAAGTTTGGGTTTAATGAATTTACATACAGAAGAAGAGTCCTTGAAAAAATGCCTTGGGATACAAAGTTTCAAGAAAGGGATTGGTCAGATGTTGATGATTCAAACCTCAGATATTATCTTGAAAAAGCCTATGAAATAAAGGGCAGAGATACTGTCAATGATGCATTAAATATAGTTGCGAATGACAACAGGTATCATCCTGTAAAGGACTATTTAAAAAGTCTTGAGTGGGACGGTAATAAAAGAGTTGAAACATTATTCTGTGATTATTTAGGTGCTGATGATAACCTGTATACAAGAGGTGTAACAAAGAAAATGCTTGTTGCTGCCGTTGCAAGAATATTTACCCCAGGAATAAAGTTTGATAATGCTCTTATTTTGGCAGGGCCTCAGGGTGTTGGTAAAAGTCAGATTATAAAAAGGCTTGGACGTCAATGGTTTTCTGATTCTCTTACAACAATGCAAGGCAAAGATGCTTACGAGCAGATACAGGGCTTTTGGATTATTGAGTTGCCGGAATTAAATGCCTTAAGAAAACTGGATGCGGAGGCTATTAAGAGCTTTATGGCTAAGAGCGAGGATTCTTACAGAGGTGCTTATGAGAGGAATACTACAACCAGATTAAGGCAGTGTGTGTTTATGGGTACTACAAACAGATATGAATTCCTGAAGGATGCAACAGGTAATAGAAGATTTTGGCCTGTGGATGTGCATCCGGACAGAGCTACAAAGGATATGTGGACGGAGCTGACACCCAGAGAGGTTGACCAGATATGGGCAGAGGCAGTATGTATGTATGATGCCGGAGAAACTTTGCATTTGGATGATGATAAGCTTAAAGCGGCAGCAGAGGCAGAGCAAGAAAGTCATTTGGACGCTAATCCTATGACGGGAGATATTTTAAGATATTTAGATATGCTGCTTCCGGATAATTGGGACAAGTACGGATTAGCTGAAAGACGTATGTATGTGAATAATGACTATGATTCAGGCGCAGAAAAAGTTAAGGGTTCTTATAAGAGGACAAGAGTTTGTGCTCTTGAAATATGGTGCGAGCTTTATGGTGCGGATAAGCATGAATTAGATATAAGAAAAAGCCGTGAAATCAAGGACGTTATTATGAAAACAGGTGAATGGGAACCCGTTAAATCTACTATCTGGTTCGGACAAATATATGGGCGTCAAAAGGGACTAAGAAGAGTCAAGAAAGATTAAAAATGTAAACAGTTGAAATTACAAACCGTTTACACGCAAAGCGTAGGTTTTAAGCCATTTTTAAGTAATTTTCTCTGAATGTAAACGGTTTTATATATATAAATACAAAAATAGAGGTATTAGGCAGACACAGACAATACAACCTATATGCCTAAACGTCCTATTTTTGTACTATATAGAAAAACGGTTACAAGAAATTAAAAAAATGTAAAAAAACACAGTATTTATGCGGCTTTGAGGTGTCAACGGTTTATGTAACAGAACTAAGAGGTGAGATTATGTTAGAGAAGAAAATTGAGAGTGCACTTGTGAGTGCTTGCACTACTGAAGGATGGCGGCCTATTAAACTGAATTCATCAAGCTGCAGAGGCTTGCCTGACAGATTAATTCTTATGCCCGGCGGAAGAGCGTTTTTTGTGGAGCTTAAAGCTCCCGGTAAAAAGCCCGGGGCATTGCAGAAATTGTGCCATAAAAAACTCACAAGTCTTGGTTTTAAGGTATATGTGATAGACAGCATAGAGCAGATTGGAGGTTTTGTTGATGAAATACGTTCCACACAATTATCAGGAAATGGCAATTCAGAAAATAATTGATACACCCAAATGTGGTTTATTTCTTGATATGGGTCTGGGAAAGACATCAGCTACACTGACTGCAATAGACAGACTTATGTATGAGGAGTTTGAAATAAATAAGGTTCTTGTTATAGCACCCTTGAGAGTAGCTGATAATACATGGTCTACTGAATGTAATAAATGGGACCATCTTCACAGATTAAGAATATCTAAGGTTTTAGGTAATCAGAAACAAAGACGCGCAGCACTTGCAAAGGATGCAGATATTTATATTATAAACAGAGAAAATGTTGTATGGCTTTGTAATGAATTAAGCTTCCTAGGTGGTTGGGATTTTGATATGGTTGTAATTGATGAGCTGTCAAGCTTTAAGTCGCCTAAGGCATTGAGATTTAAGAACCTAAGGAAATATATCCCATTATCAGCAAGGGTTGTTGGACTTACTGGAACACCGGCACCAAATGGGTTGGTTGATTTATGGAGCCAAATTTATTTACTGGATAGTGGTGAGAGATTAGGTAAAACAGTTGGAGCTTATAGAGATAGGTTTTTCAATTCCCATCAAATAACCAGTAATGGCATCTGCAAATACGAGCCGAAAACAGGTGCATCGGAAAAAATTCAGGAGCTTATATCTGACATTTGTATCAGTATGAAAGCTGAGGATTGGTTGGAGATGCCTGAAAGAATTGATAATATTTGTGCTGTGGAATTTGATGAAAAGGAAATGGCATTGTATGAACAATTTGAAAGGGAGTCATATCTTGAATTCCTGCAAGGGGAGATAGTAGCATTGAATGCTGCAGGACTCACCAATAAGCTTTTACAGTTTGCAAACGGAGCTGTGTATACAGAGGACAAAGGATACATACGGACCAGTGATAAAAAACTTGGCCGACTTGAAGAAATTGTTGAAGATGCAGGCGGAAAACCCATATTGTGTTTTTACTCTTTCAAGCATGATTATGAAAGAATAAAAAAGAAATTTCCTAAAGCAGTTAAGCTTGATACATCAGAGGATATAGAAAACTGGAATGCCGGTAAGATTAATTTACTGCTTGCACATCCTGCATCTGCCGGACACGGACTAAATCTTCAGGCAGGCGGAAATATAATTGTGTGGTTTGGTCTTACATGGAGCTTGGAGCTGTATCAGCAGGCGAATGCAAGATTGTACAGGCAGGGACAGGAGCATTCAGTAATTATTCACCATTTGATAACATCAGGTACTGCAGATGAGCAGGTCCTTGCAAGCTTACAAGGCAAAAAGGATGTTCAGGAACAGTTGTTACAGGCATTGAAAGCAAAGTATGAAAAATAGGAGGAATTACATAATGAAATTAATTAACGAGAAATTTAATATATGGGGTTGCGTACCGCAGGAATTGTCTTATAAACAGTTGAGAATGGTATCCCATTCTCTGAAAACCGATACACCGGAAACCTTTCTGAGTTTCTTTGACCCTGATACTAGAAAGATACTTGTAAATTTACTATCAGGTGAAGAAAGAATAAAAAAATTTGTTGCAAGAATGATAGACTTTTTAAGTGCAGCTTCTGAAACCAATTTTTATGATGAATGGATTACCGCCGATATGACAGAGGAGGAAGAAAACGAGGTACTGAGTAATATTGAATATTTTGAAACTTTAAAGGCTCAAAAAAAAGCTTATGATTTTTATGAGATTTATAAGCATAGTAAAATAGACTTGAGTGAACTTGATATTATCAGAGAATTAAGAAATATTTCAGTATCAGAAAATAAAAAACGAGAAGGTTTTGAATCCATCGAATTACACATAATATATTACTATGGGTTAATTCAAGGAATAAGGCAGGAAAGAGCAAAAAGTAAAAAGCCCCTTGGCTAAGCCAAAGAGCGGAGGTGACACTATTATTATAACTGTTATTTGGTTTTAGGTCAAGGGGTGATTGTTTGGATAAAGCGGAGTTAAAAAGGTATTTATCATTAAAGCAAGAGGCAGAGGAATTAAGGTTACAAGCTGAATATTTAGAGGAGGATATAAGAAGCTTAAAGGCTGTTGCAATGGACGGTATGCCTAAAGGAAGTACCGTAAATGACGGTATCGGCAATTTAGTGGCTAAGGTTGATAAATTAAGATGCGATTATTTACATAAGTATGATTTGGCACTGTGTGAGCTGTACAAAATTGAAAGGTGTATTGAAAGTTTGGATAATGAAACAGAAAGGCGCCTGATGCGTAAGAGGTATATACAAGGCTTGCACTGGGAAGATATATGTGTTGAGCTGAATTATAGTTGGAGACAGGTACATAGAACTCATTCAAAAATTTTAAGGAAAATTTAAAAGATGGCATACAATGGCACACTGTTATGTGATAAAATAGTACTGTAAAAAGTTGAGCATAGAACTTTTTCATTTGGAAAATCCTTTCGATAAAAAGCATCTGTATTTCAGGTGCTTTTTGCTTTTGTAAGAATATTAATAAGGAGATAGTATAATTGGTTTATATCAAAATAAGTCGAATTATAGCTCCTGTTTTAAAGTAAATATATGTTATAATTAATAATATATTTTTTATTTAGGGAG
>CABVEG010000093.1 GCA_902497185.1 uncultured Eubacteriales bacterium
TTTATATTTTTTATATTACAATATAATTAAAAAATTATAAAAGCAAAATCTTGCTGACTTATTTGGTGTTTGTCTTTGGATTATTATAAATAAAAATAGCAACAGATGCACCGCATATAATAAAATAGCCTATAATGCTGTAAACATCGGGTGTTTGACTGAAAATGTAAAAACCTAATACTGCAGAAAATATAATCTGGGTATAGTCGTATATTGAAATTTCCTTTGCAGGGGCATTTGAATAGGCAGCCGTTATTGTAAACTGACCTCCTGCTGCGGCAATACCTGCAAGGAGCAGATACATAAGCTGCCATATTTCCATTGGCTTATATCCTGTTATTACCCATGGAAGTACTGCTATACAGCTAAAAGCAGAGAAGAAAAAAACAATTAAAGGCCCCTTCACACCTCTTTGTCCCAATGCTCTTACGGCAGTATAAGCCGCACCTGCACCAAGTCCTCCCATTGTGCCTAATAAAGCAGGAAGTATTGCCGTTATTTCAAGAGTTGGTTTTATTATAAAAAGGCTGCCTATAAAAGCAGCAATTACACATAAGAACTGCATAATTTTTGGCTTTTCTCTTAAAAATATCATTGAAAATAATATGGCGAAAAAGGGTGAAAGCTTATTAAGCATTGATGCGTCTGACAAATTAAGATGGTCAACGGCATAGAAATTACCCAGTATACCTATTGTACCCATTAGAGAACGAAGTAACAAAAGAGGAATATCCCTTTTATTGTATTTTATGCCTGTTTTGCTTTTAAACAGAATAATTGCTGCCATAAGCATAGCTATAAAATTCCTGAAAAAGCTTTTCTGCATTGTGGGCAAATCCCCTGAAAGCCGTACAAAGCAGTTCATAAGGGCAAAGCAAAATGCTGAAATTATAATATAAATTATTGCCTTTTGTTTTTTTGACATTTTTTCTACCTCCAAAAAGGCTGTTCAAAAAGAACAGCCTACCGAAATCTTTTATTTGTTTATAATATCATCAAGGTTTAAAACACCGCCGATTTTTAATCCGCCCAACTGAATGGCTGCCGTCTTTGTTTCTCCGTCCCAGCTTACATCAGCATTAAGAGATTCGCCAACAGCTCTTAACGGTAGCATAAATCTGCCCTCTATGATCTGCTGTGGAACATCCGGTGTAATCTGTGTACCGTTATATGTGAAATAGCTTTCTCCGTTTGTCATTACAACCTGACTTTCGCCTTTTGTAAGGGTAGCGGTTTTAGTTGTATTGTCCCATTCAACAGTATAGCCCAGCTTTTCAAACACACCTCTTACAGGTACCATTGTTCTGCCTTCAACAATAACACCTTCCATATCAACGGGAATACCGTTTACTGTCACATTTACTCCGCCTGATGCAAAAACATTAGCTGTCATAATTAATGAAGCACAAATTAATGATAAAAATTTTTTCATTTGCTGATTCCTCCTTATTTAGTGGCAGCCCTTATAATTTCCATAACTGCTTTAATACCATCTGCTGCCTGTGATTTTTCCATATTTTCAATATATTTGTTCCTGTTATTATAAACATTGTTAATTGTGTCAAAAAGACTTCCCTTAGTCATTTTTTCCTCGTCCAGAACTTCGGCAAAGCCCTGATTTTTAAAACTTTTTGCATTTAAAATCTGGTCGCCTCTGCTGGCATTTAAGCCTAAAGGTATAAGCAGCATAGGCTTATGTAAAGCTAAAAATTCACATATGGCATTTGAGCCTGCTCTTGATACAACCATATCTGCCATTGCTAATAAATCGGGAAGTTCCTCTGATACATATTCAAATTGAACATAGCCTGTTGTATCTTTAAGACTTTCATCAAGATTACCCTTGCCACATAAGTGAACAACATCATACTTAGGCAAAAGTTTACTTAAAAGTCCTCTTATGGAATTGTTTACCTTAACTGAACCCTGAGAACCACCCATTATGAGTATAACAGGCTTATTGCCGCTGAAGCCGCAAATTTCAAGTCCTTTTTGTCTGCTGCCCTTAAAAAGAGAATCTCTTATAGGCGTACCTGTGTAAATGCCCTTGTTATCCTTAATATGCTTTACTGCCTCTGGAAAGGTTGTGCATACTGCTGATGCAAAAGGCATGGCAAGTTTGTTTGCAAGACCGGGTGTAATATCAGATTCGTGACATATTATATTTACCTTATTCATAGCTGAGCCTATTACTACGGGAACAGCTACAAATCCTCCCTTTGAAAATACAACATCAGGCTTAATCTTTTTAATAAGCCTTTTTGCCTGAAAAATTCCTTTGCATACTTTAAATATGTCGGAAATATTTTTTTTATCCAAATATCTTCTTAATTTACCTGAGCTGACACCGTAGTATGGAATATTGCAGGACTTAATAAGATCCTCCTCCATACCGCCTTTGCTGCCTATATAATATACTTCGTACCCTGCCTTCTGTAAATGAGGTATAAGGGCAATATTTGGTGTAACATGACCGGCTGTGCCGCCTCCCGTTAAAACTATTTTCTTCATATTATACCTCCAAAAATATTATAACCTAATTATATAACCATAAAACAGCAATGTCAATAAATAAGTAATTAATAATTTGGCAGTAAAAATATTGAAATATGGTGTTTTTTGTGTTGAAGAAATTATGAAAATGTGTTATTTTAATTATATAGAAATAAAGGAGGAAATTATTATATGAAAAGGTTTATAAGCTTTTTATTGTCAGCTGTAATGACACTATCCTGCGTATGCTTTGTAAATGGAGCAAGTGGTAGTGTTTATGGTGATGCTGACAACAGTGGAAAAATTGATATTACTGATGTATCCTTGGCATTAAGAAGGGTTCTTACGGGAGCAACAATGCCTGTTGAGGAAAATGCTGATTATATGAAGTATATGGATTTGAATAGTGACGGACTTTTCGATTCCGCTGATGTTGCTGAAATACTGCAAATGGTTCTTGACAGCAAATATCGTCCTGTCGGTGTGCCTGAAACGGAGGTAACTACAGAAGGAACTACAGAAGTTATTACGGAAGAAACTACGGAAGCTACCACTGAAACTGTTACAGAAACTACCACTGAATTTGCTACGGAAACTACTACAGAAACTGAAATTCAGGGTGTAAGCTGGAATATGAGCAAATCTGAATTTGCAAGTATTAACAGCCCAATTACATCAACTCAAACAATAAATGGTCTTAGTTTGTACGCAACTGATGAAAAACCTATGAATATGTTTGCGGCAGAAGAAACCGTAAACGGTGTAAGCTACACAAATGCCCTTAATTTAAGCGGCGGTGGAAATACTACTTACAGAGCTGTTTCATTTGATATTAAGGGTGAAAATAAAATTGATGTGGTTATTAAGTCAAGCGGATCAACTCAAAGAGTTCTTAACGTTGCTGATGAAAACGGAAATATTTTATATACATTTTCTGCCACAACAACTGCTGTAAGATACAGCTTTAATGTAAATTATACAGGCAGTATATTTATGTATTCCGCAGGCAGCGGCATCAATATTTATGAAATTGTTTTAAACGGCGATACTCCTGCACCAGAAACAACTACAGAGGCAACGACTTCAAATGTCACTGAAACAACAACAGAAACCACAACTTTTAACGGTGATACCTCAGATGGTGTTGTTGTAGATAATTTTGATGACTTTAAGAAAGAAATTGCAAAGAAGAACAACAAGATTTATGTTAAGGGTACAATTATGTGTACTGAAAATGTAAAGCTTTCTCTTTCAAATGCAAATACTGAAGTTTACGGCTTAACAAATGAAGACGGCACAGCAGCTACTCTTGACTTTGCTCCTTTTAGGGACAGTCTTACAAAGTCTGGCTCAGGTGGTACAGGTCTTACAATGAACGGAAATCACTATACATTTAGAAATATTATTATTCAAAATGCAGGTGACTGCGGTATAAGAATTACAGGTTCAGGCTCAGGCTATTCTACATTTGAAAGCTGTGTGTTCAGATATAACAACAATTCCGGTGTATCTGTTACAAACGGCGGTTCACACAATACATTCCGTTTTGTGGACAGCTACAGAAATGGTGACGTTGTTCAGAAAAACGGTGCTGATGCAGATGGTTTTTCAGTAAAGCTTAATGCAGGTGCTGAAAATAACTTCTATAACTGCCGTGCATGGGAAAACAGTGATGACGGTTGGGACAGCTATGACAGAGGCACACCATATATAGGCAGTGTTGAGTATATTGAGTGTCTTGCATGGAATAACGGTAATCCTTACGTATTTACAGGTGAGTATGACTATAATCACGGCTTTGCATTAGATAAGAATTTAGTTTATGTACAGGCTGTATTAAAGAGCAATCCCGACTTTGAGGAACAGTATAATTCTCATAGTGTAACAAGTTGGCCTCAGGTTACGGTGAAACTTTTAGGCACAAGCAATACCTATGCAAATATTCACAGCAAAAGCTGGGCAGGAAATCCTAACGGATTTAAGTTTGGTTCTGCCGAAACGCCAAGCAGTTCATATAGATATATTAAAAACTGTATAGCCTTTGACCATGAAAATACTCCTAACCAAACTCCTGCAAAGGGCTTTGACCAGAATAACGGTTATGCACAGTATGATATTGAAAACGCTTTAAGTTTTAATAATGGTCAGAACTACTGGATGGACAGAATGAAAGCAAAGTCAGCTAAGGGTGTGTTCTACAGCTTTAACAGTGGTCAGGATGATGCTTCGGGCGATTTGACACTAACTTATCCTGATAATGCAACTCAAGCTGAACTCCAGCAGAAAGTTTATGATTACAGAGATATGATTTACAGCTATGTATATAATAATAAGATTCCTGGAGAACAGATTTGTAATGTGTTCTAATTAATATAGGCGGACACCTTTAAGGTGTCCGTTTTTTTGGAATTTTATAAAAATTACATAATATTTCTTCCATTTAACAAAATAATATGTTATAATTAACCATATAAATTCAGAAAGGAGACTTTTTTTATGAGGAAAAGACTTACAGCCTTAGCTATGGCTATGGTTATGATTTTCAGCCTTTCAGGTGTAAATGTCTTTGCCAGATACAGTGTAGAGGACGGAAGCTACAACTATCGCAAGACAGAAAACCTTGAGGCTAGTATTGAGGGAGATAAGGTTGTTATTACGTGGCCTGCCGTTGATAAAAGCGGTAATCTTATTAATGCCAACCCTCTTGAGTCCAACTCTGCTTATGGTGATCCAAAGGGCGGTTGGACTTATCCTACACAGGGTATGGTTATTGAGTATCCTAACTGGCTTATAGATGGTACTCATACGGCAAGTCCTACACAGCTTAATACAGGTGAATGTAAGATTTTATTTGGTATGACAGATAAGGTTACTGATTATCCTGTAGTGTGCGTTGACCCTAAGACAAATGAAAAGATTAAGGATGCTTATATTGACAGTACTGTAGTTGCTGAAAACTTTGCAACTGCTTACAAGATTGAGTATTCAAAGGATGGGGTTAACTGGACTACTGACCATATTATGACAACAGTTAATCACGGCAAGAAGCTCTACAGAAATCAGGAAGACGGCACATTTAAGCCTGATGCAAGAAATACATTCTTCCTTGAGGATCAGTATGTAGAGGCGCTTACAGGCAATCTTGAAGAAAATACGGAGTATCAGATAAAGGTTACTGCTACTAATGCAGCTAAGACTACTGAAAACTTTAAGGAATTTACAACTACAATTACAACTCCAAAGGGAGCTGTTAAGTATCCCGCTTTCCCTACTGTTGAGGGCGGCGGTATGTATTCACAGGGTGGAAGAGGTACTGCTGACAAGCAGGCTGATGTTTACGTTGTAACTAATTTAACTGACAGCGTATCAAATCCTGAACCAGGTTCTTTGCGTTACGGCTTATTAAGAAAGGACAGAGCTGACGGAAATACCGAATATCCAAGAATTATTACATTTGCTGTAGGCGGTGTAATTAATATTGACCCTGTGGCTTCAAAAAATGCCAGAAGATTTAATATAGGCAGCAATACTACTATTTTAGGTCAAACTGCTCCCGGTGAAGGTATTACTGTTTATGGCGGTTCGGCTAAGTTCAGCGGCGAAAATATTATTGCAAGATATATACGTTTCAGATTAGGTGAAGGCTATGACCAGGATGCAGCAACGGCAACAGGTGAAAATATTGTAATTGACCATTGTACATTTAGTTGGGGCGTTGACGAATGCTTTACAGCTAAGGAAATAATTAACTCAAGTATTCAGTACAATATTATTGCAAACAGCTTGGCTTTTCCTAACAAGACAGGTATTAACAACAATTCTGCTGAGGTGGCATCAGGAGAAAGTGAAGCTAAGCACGGTATGGGTTCAATAATTAACGGTTCCGATGTGTCTTATACTCACAACCTTTGGGCTAACCATGGTACCAGAAATCCAAGATTTGAAGGTGGCTTTACATATAATAACATTACTTATGGCAATAAGCTTGAATTTTCTAACAATGTTATTTACAATTGGGGACACAATTCAGGCTATGGCGGCGAAAGAGGCAGCGGTAATACCAATATGATTGGCAATTATTATAAACCCGGTCCTAATACTCTTGCAAAGGTTAATACAAGAATATTTGATGTGGACGGCACTACAAGTAAGTATTATTTTAAGGACAATGTTATGACATCAAGTGCTGATGTTACAGCTGATAATAAAGCGGGTTTTTATGAAATAAC